>DASXAN010001153.1:0-3258 GCA_036406755.1 Gemmataceae bacterium | reverse complement strand
CGGCCTCGGTGAGAACCACCGGGGATGTCACCAGCTCGAACCGGTCGCCGCACGTCGCCCACCAGTCCCGCGTCGTCTGTTGGTCGCGGGCAATGATCGGGTCTTTGCTGTCCCACGCCGTCAGGTAGCTGACGATGGTCGTCTCGACGTAAGCACGCGGCTTCATCCTCCGTGCCCCTGCCTACTTGACCAGCGCCGCGATGCGGCCGAACGCCGCCCGCACCGGGTCCGGGTCGTACCGGTTCAGCCGCTCCAGCCGGGCGTTCAGCTTCGGCCCGAGCAGCTCCGTCCCGTGCGGGTCGCGGACCTGCTGCGTCAGCATTTCCTTCAGCCCGGCGAGCTGCTCGCCGATTTGCTTCGCCGCGTCGGTGTCGGACAGGTCCGCCCGCAGTACGTCGGCCGCCCAGACGAACTGCTGCGCCGCGTCGGCGTCCAGCGGCGCGTCCGGGGCCGCGGCCGCCGTCGCCAGCGCCTTCAACAGCTTGGCCGCGTGGGCCGGGTCGTAGGGGATTTGCTCCAACTCCTTCAGTGCCGCGTCGCACCACGCGACCAGGTCGTTCGCCGCCGCGGTCACGTCGGCCGGCACGCCGAACGGCCGGCGGTCGAACGCGGCCGTCAACTTGTCCCACTTCGGGCCGAACTGCCCCAGCACGCCGGCCGCTGAACCGCGAACGTCGGTCGCATGTTGGACCACCGTCCGGGCGAGCAGGGCGTAGCCGGGCCGGAGCTGCGGCCGGCCGGGGACGCCGGCGAACCCCCGCTTCTGCCGCCAGCCCCGCGACTGCAAGTCGTGGTGGCAGGCGTAGCAGTCGAAGTGGGCCAGGTCGAGGGCGTCCTTCTCCGGGTCGGTCGCCTTCGCCGCGTCGGCGACCAGCTTCAGCGACGACCGCAGGCTCGTCACCGCCCCGACGGCCACCTGCCGGGCCGCCGCCGACTCGCCGGGCCGGTAGTGGAACAGCTTCCACGCCGCGTCCGGGTTAAGGCTGCTGAGGTACTTGTTCTCCCGCGGCGGGATGTAGTGCATCGGCTGGTCGCGGCTGTAGGCCATGACCTCGACGCCGGGCAGCGGCGGGTGGCCGGCCGCGAACATGGCGTGGGTGACGAACCGGCCGTCGGCGGCGCTGCCGACGTGGCACGCCGCGCACCGCTCCCCCCGGCGGGCCGGGTCCCGCAGATCGACCAGGCCCTTGCCTTCCTTGTACGCCGGGTCCTTCTCCCGCCATGTCTTCAGCGCGTGCTCCGCGTACCACTGCGTGGCGAACCCGTGGCACGCCTCGCAGCTGACGCCGTAATCGGTGTAAAACTGGTCGGCCGGCCGGCCGGCCACCGGCTTGTCCGGCTCCTTGTCCACGGCGTGGCAGGCGAGGCACTCGGCCCGCTTCGTCACGTCGTAGCCGAGGAGCTTGCCCATCTGCTGGCCGAGCGGGCTGCTCAGGGCCTCGAACGCCTTGCCGTGCAGGTCGTTGGTCGCCCAGACGGTGGACTCGTCCAGGCGGATGAACTCGGCCGCCCCGCCGGGCTTGCGGTCGGCGGGGGTCGGCTCGCGGTGGCAGCGGATGCAGTTGTCCGCGCCGAGCAGTTGGTCGGCCGGCTTGGCGCCGGGCTGGCCGAGCGTCCGCCCGCCGTCGCCTGGCAGGATCACGGCCGCGACCAGGAAGCCGGCGACGGCGAGCGGGCGGGCGGACATGGCGTCACTCCCGGAAGAGCGGTTGCAGGCCGCGGAGCTGGTCGAGGAACGTCTTCGGCGTGAAATTGCGGGGGCCGTCGAAGCCGTCGGGATAACGGAGCGGCTTCCGCAGGCCGAGGACGGCGTCCCGGCGGGCAGCCGTGCGGTCGGCCGGGCTCAGGTCGCCGAGGGCGTGGTACAGCGCGGCGATGGCGAGATACTGTTGCGTCGCGCTCTCCCAGTCGGGGACGGTCTCCGGTTTGTCGGCGTCGGCGGCCAGCTTCCGCAATGCGTCGCGGATTTGCTCGGCGGTCAGCGGCGGCGCGTTCGGCCGGCCGTACAGCGCCTCGGCGATCTTTTGCGCCTCGGCCGCGACACGGGCCGGCGGCGGGTACGACTTGGCCATCAGCTCGACCAGCGGCCGGGCCGGCGGCGCGGCCCGGCCCGGCTCGACCTGGGCGAGGAGTTCCGCCGCCGGCAGCGGCCAGGTGCCCCACGGCAGCGACCCGGCCGGCAGCCCCTCGTACCGGCGGCTGCGGCGCCACGAGTCGCCAGGTTGCAGGTCGTGGTGGCAGGCGTAGCAGCCGAACTCGCTGAACTCCGGCCACGGGTGCGTCGGCTGGCCGGCCGCCTTCGCCCGCGCCGCCGTCAGATCGACGGCCGCCTTCGCCGTCGCCGCCTGGCCGGCCATCCAGGCCCGGGCCTCCCAGTCGGAGGGGGCGTTGGTCAGTTCGTGCGGCTCCCGCCAGTGCCGCGGCATCAGGTGGTGGTAGGCCGTGAACTCGAAGTTGAGCCGCGGGTGGCCGGCGGCGATCAGGTCGTGGTTCACGTCCTTGTCGGCAGTGCCGACGTGGCACTCGGCGCACTTCTCGACCCGCTTGCCGAGGTCCTTGAGCGGGTACAGGCCGTCGGCCGCCTTCTCGGCGTCGGTGCGGTTCTTCCACGCCGTCTGGTAGTGGACGGTCCGCCACTTCTCGGCGGGGCCGTGGCAGCTCTCACAGCCGACGCCGTCGGACAGCAGGTCGCGGGGCAGCGGCGAGCCGTCCGGCGTCGGCGTCGCGTGGCACTTCAGGCACAGCTCCTCGGTGTACGCCGTGCCGCGGAGGCGGGCGAGGATGGCGCGGTACTTGGGCGAGTCAAGGGTGGCGAACGCCCGGCCGTGGGGGTCGTGGACGAAGGTGCCGTACTCGGTGCCGGGCGGCCCGGGCAGGCCGGGGGCGTTGTGGCAGCCGGCGGCGGCGCACCCGCCGATGCCCTGGATCGACCCGGCCGGTTGTGCCGGTTGCGCGGCGACAGCCGGCGAGCGGGGTTCGGGGTACCCAGCGAAGCTGGGTCGCAGCGCCCCGAGGGCGGCGGCGACGGCGGTGACGGTCACGAGAGGGACGACGGCCCGCAGGTTCACGGGGCACCTCCGCGGGGGTGGGTGATACGCCAAGTTTGCGGCCGGCGAAGGCGGGCGTCAACCACTTGGTTCGGCGGTTGGGCAGGATTTGCGGGAAGGGGTGCGGGTGGGGGAGAAGAACCTAACCCCCCGGCCCCCTTCCCTCGGCGGTAGGGTGGGTCGAACGAGCGGAGCGAGTGAGGCCCACCGA
>DASXAN010001152.1:0-2590 GCA_036406755.1 Gemmataceae bacterium | reverse complement strand
CTCGCCGAACCGGATTCCGTCGCCAGTCCGGCCCTGCTGTTCTACCCGGACCTGATCCGCCGCAACCTCCGCCGGGCGGTCGAGGTCGCCGGCGGCCCGGACCGCCTCCGGCCGCACGTCAAGACGCACAAGACGCGGGAGATTGTTCGCCTGTGGCTGGGCCTGGGCGTTCGCAAGCACAAGTGCGCCACGCTCGCCGAGGCGGCGATGCTAGCCGAGTGCGGCGTCCCGGACGTGCTCATCGCCTACCCGCTCGTCGGGCCGAATGCCGATCGACTCGCCGCCCTGGCGGAGCAGTTCCCCGAAACGCGGTTCGCCACGCTGGCCGACCACCCGGACGCCGTGCGAGCGTTGTCGGCAGCCGTCGCCGCCCGCCGACAAAGCGTGGACGTGCTCCTCGACGTGGACGTGGGCCAGCACCGCACCGGCATCGCATTGGGGCCGGCGGCGGCCGAGCTGTATGAGTCGTTCGCCCGCCTGCCGGGGCTGGCGCCGGGCGGGCTGCACGTCTACGACGGCCACAACCGGCGGGAGGACCCGGCCGAGCGGGCCGCGGCCGTGGACGCCCTGCTCGGCCCGGTGCTGGAGTTCCGCGCCGCCCTGGAGCGGCGAGGCCTGCCGGTGCCGCGGCTGGTGCTGGGCGGCACGCCGACGTTCCCGATCCACGCCCGACGGACGGAGCCGGGGGTCGAGTGCTCACCGGGGACGATGGTGCTGCACGACGTCGGCTACGGGACGCGGTTCCCGGACGTGAGCGGGTTCACGCCGGCGGCGGTGGTGTTCACGCGGGTGGTCAGCCGGCCGACGCCGACGCGGGTGACGCTGGACGTCGGCACGAAGGCGGTGGCCAGTGACCCGCCGGCCGGGCAGCGGTGCCGGGTGCTGGAGCTGCCGGACGCGGTCGGCGTCGGGCACAACGAGGAACACCTGATCCTGGAGACGCCGACCGCGGGCCGGTTCAAGCCGGGCGACGGATGTTACGCGCTGCCGGCCCACGTCTGTCCGACGGTGGCCCTGTACCCGCGGGCGCTGACGGTCGAGGACGGTCGGGTGACCGGGGCGTGGGCGATCGCCGCCCGGGACCGGGGGGAATGAGGGCCGGCCTATCCCGCGGGACACTCAGTTTTTCGGCGATTCTTGTTGCAATCGCATGAATACGCGGTAATCTCAGTCGCACGTTCATCCGCACCGTAGGGACGTTACCACGGTCGGCTTCCCGGCCGACGCCGTCCTCATGCCGTACTCTTCCGGATGTCAGGAGTCGCCTCTCCATGCGTCTCGTCCCTCGCGCCGCCGCGGCCGTCGCCGCCGGCTGCCTCCTCTCACTCTCCGCCGCACAGGCTCAGGTGATCTGGAACCAGCCCGCGGGCGGCAGTTGGAACGTCGGGACCAATTGGTCCACGGGCACCGTGCCGAACGGCACGGACGTGAGCGTGGCGTTTCATGATGCCGCCGGCCCGTCCAACCCGGCCCAGAGCGGCAACCGCACGGTCACGACGGACGCCGCCATCACGGTCGGGTCGATCACCTTCAACAACGACGCGGCGAATGCGTTTACCAACTCGCTCACGACCGGCGCGAGTGGGAGTTTGACATTCCAGGTGACGTCCGGGTCAGCGACGATTAACGTGCCGACGTTCGGGGCCAGCTCCGGCACCGGGAACAACACCATCTCGGCACCGATGCACCTCACGTCGTCGCTGGTGGCGAACGTCGACTTGCAGAACGTCGCGTCGGCCGCGGGGGCGCTCAACCTGACCGCGACGATCGACGGCGCGGGTGGCTTCACCAAGAATGGCGATGGCCTCGCAACATTCGGCACGGGAGCCAAGACCTATACCGGCCCGACGGTCGTCAACGGCGGGCGGATGCGCATCTCGGCCGCCGCGTCCCCCTCGGGGACGTCGAGCTTTACCGTTAGCGCCGGCGGTGAGCTGACGTTTACCGGCGCGGCCGGCACGGTGAACCTGGGCACCGGGAGTCTGTTCCTGAACGGAAACGGCCCCACCACCGGCCAGTTCGCCAACGGCGGGGCCATCCGCCCCGACCGGACCAACAACCCGGCGGATTACGCCATCCCCAACAACGTCGTCCTGCAGACGAACTCGGTCATCCACTCACAGGCCCAGGGCGGCTCTCAGGTCGCCGGAAACCCGATCGACTCGATCACCCTGTCGGGCGTCGTCAGCGGGCCGGGGCGGCTCCAGTTCACGGCGAACGGCAGCGACATTGACCAGGGAACCCTAAACTTGACAAACGCCAATACGTACACGGGTGGCACGCTCGTGGCCGGCGGCATCGTCCGCGTCACCGGCGGCACCGCGGCCGCCCCCGGGCTGGGGACCGGCACGGTGACGGTGGACAACTCAGTGTCGCCGGCGTCGATCGCTCGGCTGTCGATCCCGAACGCCGGCATCAATGCCATCGCCGACAACGCCACCCTGGTGCTGGCCGGCGGCGGGACGCCGAACACCGCCGACCAGAACTTCGCCATCCTCGGGGCCGGAGTGAACGAGATGGTCGGCGGGCTGATCCTCGGCGGGGTGACGCAGACCCAGGCGGGGACGTACGGCGCCACGGGCAGCGGGGC
>DASXAN010001151.1:0-3193 GCA_036406755.1 Gemmataceae bacterium | reverse complement strand
GACGTCCTGGGCCAGTGGCACCGGCGGCTCGTACAGGCTGCCGTCGTGGTTGAAGACCCACAGCGCGGGGCCGGTTCCCGTCGCCGCGCCGAACCGCTGCGGCGAGACGACGACGATCTCGGGGTTCGGGTCGGCGTCGAGGTTGGCCACCGCCGCGAACCCGTCGGCCAGAAAGATGTCGGACTCGAATTGACTGACCCACGGCCCGCCGTTGACGGACCGTTGGGCGACCCACCTGCCGTTCGCGGGGTTGAAGGCCGTCTGCCAGGCCCACAGCGGCTGGCCGTTGCGGTCCAGGACGCTCCGCCCGGCGACGACTTCCGGAACGCCGTCGAGGTTCAGGTCCGCCGCCTGCCGGGCGGCGAAGTTTCCGACCCCGCCCAGGTCGCCGACGCCGTTGACCGGGCTGCGGCCCGTGTCCCAGCGGACGGTGCCGTCGAAGTTCAGGGCGGCCGTGCCGTACAGGACCTCCGACTTGCCGTCGCCGTCCAGGTCCACCGGGACGGGGTAGGTGTTCCAGAAGCCGGCCGACCCGCGCTGGCTCTGCCACTTCAGCGTGCCGTCGTTGTTGAAGCAGTACAGGATGTTGACCGCGATGGCGGACAGGAGGATCTCGGGCCGGCCGTCCCCGTCGAGGTCGGCCACGGTGGGCGCCGAAAAGGCGTAGACGCTGCGGGCCGGGACCGGGTTGACGGCGCTGAAGATCACCGCCCCGGTGTCGCCCCGCAGGGCCGTCAGGCGGATGGTGCCGTCCGAGCCGTTCGACGTGGTGTTGACGACCACCGCCGGCACGTCGCGGGCGTTGATGAGACCGTCGCCGTTGGTGTCCACGAGCGGGGCGACGGTGGCCAGCGCCCCCGGCCCCGCCGCGAAACCCGTCGGCGGCATCGTCCACTGCCACTGCACCAGCGGCAGCCAGTCGGCCGTGGGCTGATAGCGGCTGGCCTGGCCGCTGTCGCCGGCGTTGTTCGCCTCGCCGCCCGGGATGACTTCGGGGACCGTGTTGTCCGGGTCCACGACCGCGCCGAGGACGTTGTCGCGGAACAGCAGGATTGTGTGGACGGGCACGGTGATCGTGGCACTGCCGCCGGCGGCGATGTCGGTGGTCAACGTCGCCGTGCCGAGGAAGTTGTCGGCGGCGGGCTGGTAATTCCCGTCGGCGTTGCGGTCCTCGAACAGCAGCACCTTCACCGGGCCGACCACGCCGCCCAGCAGGCTGTCGGCGCCGCGATTGGTGACGGTCACGGCGACGGAGCCGGTCGCCTCCAGCGTCTGCGGGTCGGTGGTCAGGCCGGCCGTGGCGACCTGCGCAACGACGAGGTCGAGGCGGCCGTAGTCGGGCGTGTCGGGGTTGCAGTCGTCGTCGAGGCCGTTGCCGATGACCTCCGGCCGGCCGGGGTTGACGTTCGGGTCGTTGTCGAGGAGGTCGATGTTGGCGGTCCAGCCGTCGCCGTCGGCGTCCGGGGCGTACACGGCCACGGTCCATTCCTGGACCGCCCGACCGCCGGACGGGTTGTTGTCGGAGACCTCGGCGCGGATCAGGTGGACACCGATCTGGCTCATGAGCGTCGGGGCGTACGCGAACGTCGGACCGCCGCCGGCGGCGACGCCGTCCACGAACCAGGTGGCCGTGACCGGGTCGGCGTCGGTCGCGGTGACCGCCAGCGGCAGCTGCCCGCCCAGAGTGACGGACTGGAACCCGGCCGTCGGCGAGAACGCGGTGATGACCGGCCGGGCGTTGGTGTCGGCGACCGTCGTCCGCGCGTACGCGATGCCGGTGCGGCCGGTGTTGTCGGTGACCCGGAGGCCGACGTACCCGTCGAAAGCCTGGGCGAAGGTGACCGCCGGCCGCGAGCCCGTCGCGTCGTCGAACTGGCCGTCCAGGTCGAGGTCCCAGTCCCAGGCGACGACCGCCCCGTTCGGGTCGGCCGACCGCGTCCCGTCGAGCATGACCGACACGCCCTCGGCGGCGGCGTAGGGGCCGCCCGCGTCGGCCACCGGGGCGAGTTGCGGCGCCACGAAGTCCTCCGACTCCAGAAACCTCACGACGCCCTCCATCTCCGCCTCGGCAGCAACGTCGCCGGCGGCAGAGTTCTCGTTGGCGTCGATCCAGTTGTCGATGTGGGAGGCGATGGCCGTCCGGGAAAAGGTGAGCGGGTGCCGGCCTGCGATACGGTTTCTCAGGTTGCTCACAGCCGCGTCCGACAGCCCGAGGTTGCGGAACTCGCGGAGTTCATCCGCGGTAAAGCCGCTGGTAGCCACGCGCTCGGCCAAGTCGGCTAGCCCCGCGACGGCCGCCTCGAGGTCGCGCGGGTCGCTGAGGATGGCGTCGCGCAGGCCGGCGAGGGCCGCGTTCATTCGGCCCATCTGTTCCCGGAGCCGGGCCAAGTTGTCGCGCACGGCACGGCCCTGGATCAGGGCCCATTCAACGTCAGTGGCCTCTTGGGCCCCCTGGTAGCGCTCCATGCTATGGAGCAGGGCCTCGGCGATGGCCGCCGCGAGCCGCAGGTTCTCATCCACCTGCCGAATGCCGTTCACCAGGCGGTCATTGTCCGACGGCTCGGACTGCCCCCCGGCCGTCACAGGCGACAGTTGCCGGAAGTCCGGGTCGGGTGGGTCGAGTGCCAAGCCGAGCATCTGCTTGAAGTACCCGATGGCTGCCCGATTATCGCCCCCGGGGTCATTGGCATGGAAGGTGAGAATGTCTCTGGAGAATCGCCCGGACCGGAGGAGGTCGAAAGCGCTCTTGAGCTGGGGGTTGTCCAGTTCTGTGGCGTCGGCCGCTGCCCGCCATTCATCCTTCTTCCTCACAATCCAGCCTGGCGGCGGAACATAGGGCTGGCCATTCACTTTGAAGGCCCGCTCGAACGCGGCGTCGATACCGATGTCGAACTCGCCATTCTGGTTTTCGTCGTAGACGACGGAATACTCCCCCGGGGGAACTCCCCCGAAGGGACGGGTGAAGCCGATTTGCTCGAGAAGAAATCCCCCGCCCAGGATGCTTCCCACTACGGTGTTCGGCGAGCCGCTTACATCGTGCAGGGCGCCGAATTCACTGCCGACGGGGACGATGTAGATGTCGGCGACGATGGCTCCTGGGCCGTCTTCGATCCCGATACCGGCGGTGCCTCGGCCCACGAACGTGATCTTGCCGACGTCGATGTCGATCGGCTCATTCGGCCCGTAGACTTTC
>DASXAN010001150.1:0-2408 GCA_036406755.1 Gemmataceae bacterium | reverse complement strand
GCATGGCCCGCTGGCGCAGCTCGACGGTCCAGGCGACGTCGGCCCGGGTGCCGGCGGGCACGGCCGCGAAGCGCATCGAGGCCTCGCCCTCGAGATCGCCCGCCACCACCGCGTCGAGGGTGTGCGGCGCGACGCAGCGCACCAGCTCGACGCGCAGCCGCATCCGGTACGGGATCGGCGGCGCGACGACGCCGGTCATCACCGCGCCGGTGGTCAGCGGCGGGCCGGTGACGCTCTTCGGCGGCACCACCCTGACCGTGAACAACGTCGCCCTGTTCCAGCGGGACATCGTGCTGGCGACGTCCGGGTCCGGGAACAACGCCACGCTCGACGCGGGGGAGAAGTTCACCTCCGGGACGTTCACCCCCGGCGGGGCCAGCCGGCTGACTGGCACGATCACCATGCCGGCCGGCCGGACGCTCACGGTCCTCGGCCCGACGACCGGCCAGTTCGAGCTGGCCGGCCAGATTACCGGCGGTGGGGCCCTGATCCTCGGGCGGACGGCGACTCCGGCCGGCGGGGTGGTGTACCTGACCGGGCCGAACGACTACTCCGGCGGCACGACTGTCCAGCTGCTGACCGCCCTGGGCGTCGGCAGCAACACGGCCTTCGGCACGGGGGCGGTGACGTTCACCTTCGCCGCCCCGGTGTTCGCCCTGAACGGCAACCGGACGCTCGCCAACGACCTGACGCTCAACGCCCCCCTGACCGCCGGCCCGGACGGGCCGTACGCCCTCATCAACAACCTCGCCTTCACCGGCACGACCACGCTCGGCACCAACGGCGGGCCGGTCACGGTCAACGGCGGCGGGATGTTGTCCCTGAACAACGTCGGCGGCACGCCGGCGCTGACCAAGGCCGGCGTCGGCACGCTGGCCTTGACCGGCACGGCGAGCTACACCGGCACGACCGCCGTGAACGCCGGCACGCTCCTGGTCAACGGCACACTGGACGGCTCCGGCGGGACGATCACCGTCGCTTCCGGGGCGGCCCTCGGCGGCACCGGGACGATCAACCGGCCGGTGGTGGTCAACGCCGGCGGCATCCTCGCCCCCGGCGCGAGCCCCGGCATTCTGACCGTCAACGCCGCGGTGAGCCTCGACTCCGGGTCGGTGTTTGCGGCGGAGCTGAACGGTAACGACAACTCCGGCGCCACGCCGCAGTTCGACCAACTCGTCCTCGGGCCCGGCGGCTTCCTCACCCTGGGCGGGGCGACGCTGCTGCCCACGCTCGGGGCCGGGTACAACCCGTCCACGGGCGGCGACAGCCTGACCCTGATCAGCGGCGCGTACAGCGGCACGTTCGGGAACGGGCCGAACCTGACCGTCGGCGGGTTCCCGGCGGTGGTGCTGTACAACCCGAACGCGGTGGTGTTGCAGTTCAGCCCGGTGCCGGAGCCGGCCGGGGTGATCGCGGCGTGTGCGGCGGCCGCAGGCGTGGCGGGTTGGTGGCACCGGCGGCGGCGGTAGGCACCTGCCGACCTACCGCACCGCCTTGTTGCCCGCCTTCGACGCCCCGTCCTGCAGTGCGTCCATGAGGACCGTCCGGTCCGGGTCGTCCACGATCGTCTTCGACACACCGGCCGCTACCGGAACCGGCACGTCGGCCTCGCGGGCGCTCATCAGGTTGGCCCACGGCTTCCACCCCGGGACGTGGTCGCAGATCGACTTGATCGCCGCCATCAGCGGCATGGCCAGGAACAGCCCCGGCGTGCCCCACACCAGGTCCCAGAACAGGCACGCCAGCATCACCGTGGTGGCGTTCAGGTCCATGTTCCGGCCCATGACCAGCGGGACGATCAGGTAGCCCTCGACCGTCACCACGGCGGTGAAGAACACCAGCACCCCCAGGGCCGCCCACGGCGAGACGTGCACGAACGCGTCCAGGATCGGCGGGATGCCGGCGATGATCGGCCCGAGGTACGGGATGTAGCACAAGACGGCCGTCACGAGCGCCCACGTCCACGCCTGGTGCAGCCCCATCGCCTGGTAGACGACGCCGACGGCGCCGCCGAGCACGATGTTGATCAGCGTCCGCCAGATCAGGTAGGTGCGGACGGCCTTGGTCATTTCCGTCAGCGTCTCGACCACCTTGGCCCGCACCTCGGCGCTGGGGCCGAACACCTCCGTCACCCGCCGGGTGAGCATCCGTCCCTCCATCAGGAGGAACAGGATGATGAACAGGATCAGGACGAACTGCCAGGCCCAGTTGGCGGCGTAGCCGAGCGCCTTGACCAGGGCGTCGGTAATGTAGGTGCCCTGGAGCGTTTTCTGGACGTACTGGAACGCCTGCGAGTCCTCGGCCTTGTCGGGGAAGTAGTCGTTCTCCACCGGCACGCCGACCTGCTGCAGCCGGGTGCGGAAGTTCTTATATAGCTCCTGCTGCTTGGCCGGGTCCTGCGGCAGATC
>DASXAN010001149.1:0-1820 GCA_036406755.1 Gemmataceae bacterium | reverse complement strand
GACGCAGGCCCACCGCCGCGGGGATAGCCTCCGCCTCGGTGGGCCTGCGTCGCCTCCGGCTCCTCGACCCACCCTACATTTCTGTGGCGAACCGCAAGCCGGCACCTGCCTGCCCGGCGGCTTGGCTGACCACCAGCGATAGCGCGGCGAATCCGCCTAGCGTCGACCCGGCGAGCGCATCCCAGTCCACCCGCCCACACTCAGCGGCGAGAGCCGACACGCCGGCCGGGGGCAACCGCGCCGGCAGGGAAGCGGATAGCAGACTGGCGAGAGCCGGCAGCTCGGCCGACCGCGCCGCCGCCCACTCGGCTAGGCCGGCCCACTCGTCCGGCTCCAGCATGGCCAGATGAACCGTGTCGAGTGGCCCGCCGCCATCCGGGAACCAGAGCGCACACGCCACCACCGACCGCGTCCTCCGCGCCGCCGAACCGGTCATTAGTCCGCCCTGCCGACCGCCAATTAGCCCGGCTCACGCCGGCCGCCGCGGGCCGTCGATCGCCGCCAGCCGCTTTTGCACCCGGTCCGCCTCCGCCCCGATCAGGTGCGGCAGCGCCCGGTTGTACCACGCCTTCACCCGGCCCCACAGCCGCGGCTTGTTCGCCGGCGGAAGCGTCTCGGCCAGCTGCCACCACTCGTCCCCGGCCGCCACCTGCGCCGCCGGGTCCGCGTCGGCCGCCGCCGCCGCCAGGTCCCGCTCCGCCGCCCGCCGCCACTGCGTCCCGTCCCCGGCCAGGACCAGCCGCCGCACCCCCGCCTCCCACCGGTCCCGCTCCAGGATCAGGTACCGGCCCAGCCCAAAGTTCACCGCCGACGGCAGGTCCAGCCGTCGCCCGGCCGGCGAGTCCAGCCAGGCGTCGATCTCCTGCCGGGCGGTCGCGTCCGCCGGGTGCTTCGCCAGCCGCTTGACCGCCGCCTCCAGCATCTTCTGCTCGGCCAGCCGCCGCTCCTCCTCGGCCGCCTGGGCCGGGTCGAGGATGCCGCCGCGGGCCGCCGCCGCGGCCGCCGCCGCCGCGTCCTGCCGCTGCGACCGCCGCTCCAGGAACTGGAAGAACTCCCACAGCCCGTACACCGCCGGCACCAGGATGGCCAGCCCGGCCGCCAGCGGGATCAGCCACAGCGGCAAGGCGAACCGCACCCGGCGGCGCGGCGGCCGCGACCGGACCGCCCGCGTCTGCTTGGCGGCCATCGCCCGGAACAGCCCGGCCGGGTCCTGCTCCTCCAGCGGCCGGGTGTCGTCCACGGCCAGCTCGTACGTCTCCGCCTCCGGTTCCGGCACCGTGTACCGGCCGTGCAGGTAGTCGCCCAGGGCGGCGGCGAACTCCTTCATGGACGCGAACCGGTCGCCCGGCTTCTTCGCCAGCGCCTTGGTGCAGATGGCGTCCAGGGCCGGCGGCAGGTCGGACCGGGTGCGGGCCAGCGGCGGGGGCGGCTCGGTCATGATCCGCGTCATCAGCTCGCCGAGCGGCCCCTGGAACGGCGGCCGGCCGGCCAAAAGCTCGTAGAGGATGACGCCGAGGGCGTAGATGTCGGTGGTCGGCCCGATCGCCCGCACGTCGCTGTTGAGCTGCTCCGGCGGCATGTACGCCGGGGTGCCGACCAGCAGCCCGGTCTGGGTGAGCTGGAGGTCTTCCGTTCCGGTCCGGCGGGCCAAGCCGAAGTCCATGATCACCGGCTGCTTGTGCGGGGTGATCATGATGTTGGACGGCTTCAGGTCGCGGTGGATGACGCCCTTGGCGTGGGCCTCGGCCATGGCCAGGGCGAGCTGGCGGACGACGGCGACGACGGCCCGCGGCGGCAGCTTCTGCCCGGGGCGGATGAAC
>DASXAN010001148.1:0-6640 GCA_036406755.1 Gemmataceae bacterium | reverse complement strand
TGCAATTCCTGTCGGCCGCCCAGCTCGAATGCCAAGTGACAGACCTGCTGCCGTCCTGGGCTGTGCGGGCGGCCGACCGGCCGGAGTTGGTCCGCCGGGCGATCGACAAACTCCGCGCCCACGAAGCCGGCCTGCCGCCGGTTAGCGACACCGTGAAGATGGACTACCTCGCGGCGCGGGACTACGAACAGGACCGGCGTTTCGTCACCCGCCTGCCGCGCGAGACGGTGGAGGAATGGCTATATCAGGCGGCGCTGGCCGTGCCGTGGGAGCGGTGGCGAAGCCGCGCCATCCTGGACACCTGGTTCGCCGGCCTGCTCCGGACCGCCGAAACGAGTTACCCGGACGCACTCCGGCGAATCTGGGCGGCGCGGGACGATTCCGAACGAGTGTGGGTGCTCGACGGCTGGACGCCGCCGGCCGGGGATGTGACGAGCGCTCGAGCGGCGCGTCGCCGGATGTGGGACCTGCTACGGTCGTCGCCCTGGGCCTCTGGCCCCGCGTTCGGCGGGCCGAACCTGTTCGCGGAGGAGGCGCGCACGCGGACCAAGCTCCGGGCCACTCAGCTACAGCTGGCGCTGATCCTATTCCAAGTCCGGTCCGGCAAGCCGGCCGCCGAGTTGGCTGCGTTGGTGCCCGACACTTTTCCGGCGCTGCCGGCCGACCCGTTCGGCGACGGGCCGTTCCGGTATCGCGTCTCGGGTGGCGAGCGGGTCGTCTGGGTGCGGCGGGCGGGCGATTCCACGGGGCGCGACATCGCCGCCGACGAAGGGATCCTCTGGAGCCTCGGCCCGGACCTGGAGGACGGCGGGGGCCGGGTCAATGACGCTGCGACCTGGCGATTCCCGGGGTGGCAACCTGGCGCAGACATTCTATTTGTGGTGCCTGTCGTCCGCCGCCCTTAGCGCGGGCCGATCGCCGCCGACACCGCCGCGACGATCGCATCGACCTCCGCCATCGCCCCGACGCCGACATCGCCACAGGCGAGCCGCTTCGTGATCGGCCCGACGATGCGGAGCGTGGCCGCGTTGGCGTTGATCCAGTCAATGAGTGCTTCGTCGGACGCCTTGTCCGGCGGCGACCGGCCGGTCGTGTCGGCGGCAAGTTGCCGCAGGTTACGCATGGTGAGCGGGTGGTCCCACATGAGCGTGTTCATCGCCGGGGCCAGCACGACCGGCCGGGCCACGTCCCACGCCCGCCAGACGCACGTCAGGCAGTTGTCGGCCAGCCCCGTCGCCAGCTTCGCCAGCGTGTTCGCGTCCAGCGGCGCGACCACGAACAGGTCAGCCCAGCGGCGCAACTCGATGTGCAGGACGGTGTCGTCACGGCCGTAGCGCCGGCCGCCGTCCCGGCCCGGCCACTCGTCCGCGTCAATCGTGACGACCTCGGGATTACGGCCGACGTGCGCCGGGTCGAGCTCGGCCGGGTCGAAGAAGTAGAGGGCTGCGTCCGTGGCGACGATGCGCACGGAGTGTCCCTGCCCGCGGAGCGCGGCGTGGAGCGGCGGCGTACGAACGGCCGCGACGGAGCCGGTGACGCCGAGCAGCACGTTGGCCATGTCAGCTCCCCCGCCGGACCGCGTCGATCGCATCGAGCAGCCGGTCGGCCAACTCCCGCCGAGGGACGCGGTGAAACCGCCCGTCGATCGGCCCCAGCAGGGCCCACGCCGCGACTCCGTCGAGCGTGTTCGCCACCATCAGGTCAGCCCCGGACTGCCCGCGGGACCGCTCGGCAACGGCGAGCAACCGGTCGTCATCGCAATCGACTTCCAGCTTGAACTTCACGAGCACGCCGCGGAACGCCCAGTCGCCGCGGACCATGTCCACCAGCTTGGGCGCCCGCACAAGCCGCAGCCACAGCTCCGGCGCGTCACTCTTGACCTTGCCCGCCGTCAAAGCGGGAGTGGTGCGGACGGTCCAGCGGTTCGTATCCGGATCGGACACGGTCCCCGGTTCGGTGCCGAAGACGCCGGCCGCGAGGTAGTCGCTCACGGCGGCGCAGTGGATGACCACGTCGAACGCGCCGCCGGGGATTTGCCGGGCCATCAGGTCGCGGAGGTCGTCGAACGTGCGGTAGCGGTGCAGCGACCAGCGGGCCGGCGGCGGCGGGCCAGCCACCGCCTCCGGATGCGACGTGTGCAACGTGACCGTGTGGCCGCGCTCGTGCGCCCGCACGGCGATGGCGGCCCCGGTCCGGCCGGTGAAAACGTTGGTAATACACCGCACCCGGTCGATCGGGGCCTGGGTGTTGCCGGCGGTCACAAGGAACTGCATCGGATGTCTCGCGCAGAGTCGCGAAGCCGCTAAAGCAATCGTATCGCTTTCTTCGCGGCGCCGCGGCTCTGCGCGAGCGGTCCTATCGCTTCGCGGCCTGGACTCGGGCGAGTTGGCCGAGGTGGCTCTCCAGGGCGTCGGTCAAGCCGGGTACGGCCGCCGTCAGCCTCGGCTGGAGCGGCCCGGGCGTGGCCGTCGTGCGGAGTTGCTGGAGGTACGCGAGCAGCGCGGCCTTGCCGTCGGCCGGGCCGCGGAGCATCAGATGAACCCACGCCCACGACTCCCGGTACTCGGCCGGCGACATGTCGGCCACCTGGTGCAGCCGCTCGAGCCGCCCGAGGTCCGGCGCGAACCCGGCCTTACGGAGTTGCTCCAAGTGCTGCGGGTTCAGGCCGTCACTGCCGGGCGGCAGCTCGAAGAACTCGGCCAAGCCCTCGTCCAGCCACAGCGGCACGTCCTTCAGGCCGCTGTGTAGCAGGGCATGCGTCAGCTCGTGTCGCAGGTCTTGGCGGATGCGGTCGCCGCGGAACGTGTAGACGAGTAGCTCGTCGCCGCCGCCGACGGCCCGCGGCTGGGCGACGAAAAACGCCCGTCGCCGCGGCAGGTCCGGATAGCGGTACTTCATGAATCGGTCGTAGCGGTCGCGGTCCTCGAAGAGGTAAACCTGGATGAGCGTGTTGGCCGGCGGCAGCTGTAGCTCGCGGTCCACCTGCTCCCGCAGGTCGGCCAGTTCACGGAAGAGCGGGTCGTCGGCCCCGAGGGGGTAGTCGGCGAAGAAGTAGTATTGCGACACTCGGAGCGAATACTTGCTCGGCAGCGACGCCGGGAGAAAGCTCACCGCGGCCGGCCGGTCCGCCTTGTCGCGCGCGGAGACCTCGACCGGGGGCGCGGCAGTCGGACCGACCTTCAGGGTGTTGCACCCGGCCAGAAGCGCCAGCGCCACGGGAAACGCGCGGCCGAGCCGGCGGGCGTGCGGGCGGACGTGCGGCTGGCGGCGGTGCATGAAGTCCAGGCCCTTGCGGCGGCGGAGCCGAGACGGCGGAGTATACGGCGACCCGGCCGGGACCACTAGCCGAGTCCGACCGTGGCCCAACTGGGCAAGCGGGGTAACGCGGCGAAGGACGGCCGGAGGCGGGTGAGCCCGCGGGTCCGGCCTATTCTTCGGCCGGAGCGGGTCAGGACCTGAAACCCGATTGTCAGGCCACCGGCCGGCCGGAGCGGCTGTTCTTGGCGAGTTTCGCCTGCGTGGCGGCGGCAATCGCCCGCCACCGCTGCTTCCACCCGCTGGCACCTGTCAACCCCGCGTGGAGATAGGCGCGCAGGAACCGTAGCTTTTCGGTCCGCGTCACGAGCGCATGCGCGACGAAACTCACATGCAGCCGTGCCAGGTTCTGTAGCTTGCGCCGCCGGCTGACGCGGCGGTGGCGGCGGACGCCGACGAGGTCGATGAACCAGAATCGCGCGTCGCCGGCCGCCTCGGCCGTGAGAATGTTCGACGCCTTCAGGTCACGGTGGGACAGCCCGCGGGCGTGCAACTGCCGGATCAGGCGGGCGAGTGCCTCGGCCCGCCGCCGCAGTTCGGCCGTCCGCACCGCGGGTGCCAGCAGCGCCAGCCGGCGGACGAATTCGTGCAGGTCGACCGCGCCGCCGACCTTTTCGGTCAGCAGATAACCCTCCCACGGCCGGGCACCCCGCACGCGGTGCAGGACGGCGAGCGGGCGCGGTGTCGGCAGGCATCGCTCGCGCAGTCCCTGCCCGAACACCCACGACCGCAGGGCCGCAGACCGCCGGATCAGTCCGAGCCACGGGTCGAGGCGGTCCGTCACCCGGAATCGCTTGTAGATGACGCGGCACGTCGCCCCGCCGACCTCCATGTCGGTTTCGACTACGGTGGTGCTCCGGGCGTCCTTCAAGACATGCACGCCTGAACCGTGGAATGGAGCGTCCGGGTCCGCTGACAGTTGGGCCACCATGGCGGTGTCCAGGTCCCGGACAACGTGGCCGCGGACGGCGGACGTGCTGACTCGGCGGTAGTAGCGGTTCGAGCACAGGCAGCGGGCGTCGCGGGCCCGCCAGAACGCCTGGTTGGAGTCTAGCGTCGACCGCTCCAGATCCCGTACGGCCGTCGCCGCCGGCTCCGTAATGGCCGAACCGGCGGCCGCGCGGTAGGCGTGCCAGCAGCGGAGTCGGTCGGTGCGGTTGGCGCGGATGGCGAAGAAGCGGTTGAAGACGACCAGATTCGATCGGCGGACCGCCCACGGGCAGGGCGGCCCCAGCACAAGGGCGTGCAGGTCGATGAGCCAGAGGCGCGGCTCGCCGTCGGGCTCGATCCGCACAAGCAGGTTACCGGGATGCAGGTCGTGGTGCACGACACCGGCCGCGTGCAGGCGGGCCAGGAATCTCCCGACCGATCGCGCCAGCTTCTGGCGGCATTCGGCCGCGGCCACCGATGGGCCGTCCAGGTATGTCAGCAGCGGGACGGCGTCGGGCACGGTTTCGGTGATGAGCCAACTCGCCGCCGGTCCGACGCCGGTACCCTCCGCGCCCCACGCCAGCGCCTGCGGGGTCGGGATGCCGCGGGCCGTCAGGCCGGCGGCGATCGTGTACTCACGGCGGGCCTTGATCGGACGTAGCATCGACCGGACGCGGGACCGCCAGCCGAGCAGGCGGTAGTGTTTGACGTGGCAGTCCAGACCCGGCAGCCGGACGCGGTAGACGGCCCGGTGCGGGCCGTCCTTGACGACGGTCGCCGCCCCATCCCGCAGCCACTCCGCCAGGCGGAGCCCGTCCGGGCCGAGCAGCACCCCGCGCAACTCGGCCGACATGTGCCAGCGCAGCGTTCCGCCGCCCGCCCAGAGCATCGGTTCCTCCCCCGGCCCGTCAACCGGCGAGCCGCCGCCCGGCCGTTAGCGCGGCGAGCAGTTCCCGCCACCGTCGGCCGCCAGCCGTGACGCTGTACTCGCCCTCAACCTGCCACCGGCCGAGGGCACCCATGCGGCGGCGCAATTCGGGATCGGCCGCCAGACGGCGGACCGATTCGACCCATTCCGCTGGCGACGACGCCAGGAACCCGGTTTCACCGTGTCGCACCAACTCCGCCTGCACGCCGACGGGGTTGGCGACGACCGGCAGCCCGGCCGCCATGTACTGCAACACCTTCAGGCCGCACTTGCCGCGGCTCCAATCATCGTCGGGCACCCAGGAGATGGCGATGTCGGCCGCGGCGAGGTCGGCGGACTCGGTCGCCGCCGACCACGCGACCGGCTCGACCGACATGCCGCCGAAAGACGGGAACCGGTCGCAGACCAGTCGTAGTCGCACGCCGGGGTTGGCGGCCCCGACCGCGCTGAGCATGTCGCGGACTTGCTCCAGTCCGCG
Source organism: Gemmataceae bacterium (assembly GCA_036406755.1). Lineage (GTDB taxonomy): Bacteria > Planctomycetota > Planctomycetia > Gemmatales > Gemmataceae > DASXAN01. Next base: position 989 of record DASXAN010001148.1, on the reverse strand, counting down.
GAGCGTGCTCGACGAGCCGACCCACACAAGCCGGACGCCGTCGCTCGCCGTGTGCTTCGCGCGCGGGTATAGCGCGGGATCGACGCAGCTTGGGATGACCCGCACCTGGCCCGCCGCACCCGCCGCCCGGGCCATCGTGGCCAGCCAGTCGTTGCCGGCGACAATGGCATCCGCCGCCCGCACCGTCGCGGCGAACCGCCGCCAGCGGCGCGGGCTGTCCTGGCCCTTCGGTGCGTAGGAGTCGCGGAGAAAGACAGCGTCATCGAAGTCGAAGATGAGCCGGCGGGCCCGGCGGCGGAGCAGGCCGAGTTGCCACGCCGGCAACAGCCGCCGCTGGAGGACGACAGCGTCCGCCCGGCGCACGCCGGCGAGCACGCGGACGCGGTCCCACCAGCCGTGCGGGAGAGACCGCAGTTCCAGCGTGTTCCCGGCGGCGGCCAGCTGGTCGCGGAAGGCGCGGAGGCGGTAGCGGCAGCAGACGTGGTCGGGGGATTCGACGAGAGCGATCAGGTGCACGGGCCGGCCCTCCGTGGCCGACGGGTCTGATGTTAGGATCGGCGGCGGTTGGCCATCGCCCGCCGCATCTCGCGGGCGGCGTCGGCCTTCTTCAGCGACTCCCGCTTGTCGTGGGTCTGCTTGCCCTTGGCGACGGCGATCTCGACCTTGGCCCGCCCCTGCTTGAAGTACAGCCGCAGCGGCACCAGGGTGAACCCGCGCTGCGAGGCCTTGCCGGCGAACTTCTCGATCTCCCGCCGGTGCAGGAGTAGCTTCCGCGTCCGTTTCGGCTTGTGGTTGAGGCGGTTGCCGAAGGGGTACTCCGGGATTTCGCTGCCGACCAGCCAGACTTCGCCGCCGTCGAGCTTGGCGTAGGCGTCCTCTAGGGTGGCGTGCCCCTCGCGCAAACTCTTCACCTCGGTGCCGACGAGCGCGATGCCGCACTCGATCCGCTCGAGGATCTCGTAGTCGTGGAAGGCGCGTCGGTTCCGCGC
>DASXAN010001147.1:0-4645 GCA_036406755.1 Gemmataceae bacterium | reverse complement strand
CGCCCCGCACGGCCGCGTCGGTGGGCATCGGCCCCTCGCGGAGGCGGTCGGCGAGGCTGCACCCCTCGACGTACTGCATGACCAGGTACGGCAGGCCGTTGACCCGGCCGGTTTCGAACACCGGCACGACGTGCGGGTGCTGGACGCGGGCCGCCACCCGGGCCTCCGCGTGGAACCGGGCCAGCTGCTCCTCGGAGGCCAGCGACCCGGCCAGGACCATCTTCAGGGCGACGACGCGGTCGAGGTCCACCTGCCGGGCCTTGTAGACGACGCCCATGCCGCCGCGGCCCAGCTCGGCGAGCAGCTCGTACTTGCCGTCGGCGACCCGCTCGCCGACCAGCGACGGGGCGGCGGCGCCCGGGTCGGCGATGGTGGAGTTCGGGTCGGCCGGCGGGGCGAGGCGGTCGAGCTGGTCGAGGCAGTCGAGGTGGGCGGCGAGGTGCGGGTGGTCGGCCAGCCACCGGCCGCGGTCGGGGCGGCGGCCGGCGTGCAGCTCGGCGACGTAGGCGTCGAGCAGGTCCAGCGTGCTGGCGTCGTCGGCGGACAGGTCCATGACGATTTCCGGGGCGCGACACGGGGCGTCAGGCCGCGTCTTCGGCCGGTCGGGAACCGCCCCGGCTCGCCGCGCCTCACTCACTCATTCCCAGGGCCCGGGGCTTGCGTCGCCCGCGGCCGGCGGTACAATCGGGCGTCCACACGACCGCGAGGACCACGGCACCGAACACCCGCCGGACCGGCGGCGCCAAGCCCCGGCCCGGCCGACACCGGGGGCCCGGCATGTTGGTCGCCTACACGCACACCGACCCCGACACCAACGTGCTGAAGGGCTACGCCCTTGAGTTTATCGAAGCCGCCGGCAAGTTGGTAACCCAGGTCCTGAAGCCGCGGACCGGGTCGTCCGCGGCCAACATCTGCGCCGCCCTGACTGCCGACCCGGACGCCCCGCTGTTCTTCTTCGGGCACGGGTTCAACAACCCGTACTGCCTAGTCGGGCAAGACGGGCGGGTGGCCCTGGACCAGAAGAGCGGCCACCTGCTCGCGAACCGGCTGGTCTGCGCCACCTGTTGCTACGGGATCAACACCCTTCACCCGGCCGCCTTGAACAACGGGGCGACCGTCCTCGGGTACGACGGCCCGCTCCAGGTGCCCCGCTACGCCCCGTACGTGTTCGACCTGGAGGACTGCATCCTGGACGGGCTGAAGGAATTGCTGGCCGGGCGGACGGCGGGGGACGCCGAGGCGGTGACGCGGCAGCGGCTGACGGCGGACGGGAACCGGCTCCTGGGCGGGAGCATTAACGACATGGTGTTCGCCCAAACGGTGTTCCAGCCGAACGCCGCCGCGGTCCGGCTGGTGGGGAATCCGGCCCGTACGATATAAAGGGGAGGGGTGCCGCCCCGCGGCGGGCCCGGACGGGGGCCGACCATGGTGGACGAAGCGATCTACGAGATGGTGTTGCGGCGGCTGCGGGAGTGGGAACACGGGTTCCGGGACCCGACCGAGCCGTTGTACGGCCCGGGGGGCGAGGCCGGCGGGGTCATGCGCAGCCCGCGGCAGATCGTCAGCGAGGTGGAGCGGCGGACGCCGGCCGGGCGGCAGTTCGTCGAGAACTGGGTCCGGCAGGTCGGCCCGCACCGGATCGCACAGGCCAGGTTGTTTTGACCGCCCGGCCCGGAGGGCCCCTATGGTCAGCCGCGACGAGTTCGAGCGGGCCCTGGCGGAGCTGGCCGCCCTGGACCCGGCGGAGGCGAGCCGCCGGGCCGGCGACCCCCCGCCGTCCGAAGATGACCTAGCGGCCCACGCCGAGTTACAGCAGGCGTACGCCCGGCTCAAGGCCGGCGAGGCCGCGGGCGGCGGCGACCCGGCCGGGGACTTCACCTACGAGGACCAGGTCCTGGCGACGGCCGTCATCGCCTGCCGGGTCGGGGCCGAGCAGATCGGGACGGCCGGCCGGCCCGGGGAAGACCTGCGGAACGCGTCCGTGTGGAAGTGGCTCAAGACCGGGGCGAAGATCGCCCGCGCCAACCGGGACCTGCCCTGGCAGGTCCTCGGCCCGCTCGTCCCGACCAAGCCCGTCCGCCTGGACAAGCCGGCCGTCCGGCTGGCCGTCGTCGGGGACGGCGGCTACCTGGGCAAGGCCCAAGCCCGGGTGGTGGACATGATCTGCGCGCGGCACGCTCAAGCCCCGTTCGACGCGGTCATCCACCTCGGGGACGTGTACTTCGCCGGCAGCACCGCCGAGATGTACAAGAACTTCGTCAGCCCGTTCGGCCGGGTGCGGAACGCCGGGGCGCGGCTGCTGGCGGTGTGTGGCAACCACGACCTGTTCTGCCACCCGGAGGGATTCGCCACCGTCGTCCGCGACCTGGGGCAGCCCGGCCGGTTCTTCGCCGTCGAGTCCCAGAACTGGCGGATCGCCTGCCTCGACACGGCCCTGGCGGCGGCCGGCTTCCTCCGGAATGCGGGGCAACTGGACGACAAGCAGCTGGAGTGGCTCACCGACCTGGTCCGGCTGGACGACGGCAAGCGGCTCGTCCTGATGAGTCACCACTACATCCTGTCCGCCTGGGAGCGGAACCCGTCCCCGGTCCTGGCCGACCAAGTGCGGGACCTCGTCCGCGGGGCCATCACCGCCTGGTACTGGGGGCACGAGCACGTCTGCGCCACCTACGACCGGGCGGCCTACGGGTTCGACGGGGCGTGCGTCGGCAACGGCGCCTACCTCGAGGAGTGGGAGGCCCCGCGGGCCGGCCGGGCCACCCCGTCCTGGCACGACGACGGCCGGTGCACCTGCTTCGGCCCGGCCGGCCCGCACTACTGGCGGCACGGGTATCTGGAGCTGGACCTGCGGCCGGACGACCTAGTGGAGACGTACCACCTCGAAGGCGGCGCCACCCACACCCGCCGGCTGCCCGACCCGGCGCCGGCGGCCGGTCAGGCCGCCGCACCCCCCGGTTGACCCGCGGCGGGTCAGGCCGGAGGTCCTGCGGTCGTCACCTCGCGCGGCTTCCGGATGGCCCGCATCCAGAACATCTGCGCCACCGGGCGGGACCGGCCCAGCCGCCGGGCCACCTCGTCGAGGCAATTCTATTTCGCCAGCGGCGGGCCGGCCGCCCGGTCCGCCAGCAGCATCTGGAAACCCTTCCGGTCGCGGAGGATGTCGAGGTCCTTGTCTGCCTTCATGTACTCGACATCTTTGTACCCGGCGGCGACGGCCTTCGTCAACCAGGCCATCGCCCGGTCGGCTTCCTCGGCGGAGAGCCGGGCCGCAGCCGCCCCCGGCGTTGCCTTGAGCATGGCGGCGGTCACGGCCCGCATCCGGGCGGCGGTGTACAGGCCGTCGGCGTCGGACCGGCTCAGCGCCTCCCACATCTCGGCCGTCTGCCGGCAGCCCGCGATGTCCTTCGCCCCCGCGAAGTGCCGTAGGCGGGCGTCCAGCGCCACCGGGGCGGCCCGCGGGTCGGGGGCCGGGCGGACGGACTGGTCGAGCACGGGCACCCACCTGGCCGCCTCGTCCGGCCTGCCCCAGGCGTCGTAGAGCCGTACCAGCCGGGCCGCGGCTTCCGCGAGGCGGACCTTGCCCGCGGCCGGGACCGCCGCCTGCCGCTGCCGCATCCCCTCGTAGCCGGCCCGCAACAGCGGCTCGGCTTCGGCGTACTTCTTCTGCCCGAGCAGGGCACCGCCGAGCAGGGACCGGGCGTTGAACGTCGTCCAGGCGTCGGGTTCGACCCCGGCCCGGACGGCCAGGCATTCGCGGGCGACGGGTTCGGCCTCGGCGTACTTGTTCTGGCGGAGCAGGTTCAGGGCCAGGAGCCCCAGGGCGAGGGCGGCCGGGGAGTCGGGCGGCTCGGGTTTCGTCCGCGCCGCCGCCACCACCTCCCGCAACAGCGGCTCCGCCTCGGCGTACCGGCCGCGGGCCTGGTGGAGTGCGGCGAGGTTGTTCAGGCAGTCGAGCGTGAGCGGGTGGTCGGGGCCGAGCCGGGCGCGGCTGCCCGCCAGCGCCTGCCGGTAGAGCGACTCGGCCTCGGCGTCGCGGCCGCGGTCCTGGAAGAGCCGGGCGAGGCCGTTCATGCTCTGGAGCACCTCGGGGTGGTCGGCGCCCAGTGCGGCGCGGCGGGCGGCCAACACCTGCTCGAAGAGCCCCTGGGCCTCGTCGTACCGCCCGCGGGCGTGGTGGAGTCGGGCGAGGAGGTCCAGGCTGAGCAGCGTGGCCGGGTGGTCGGCACCGAGCTTCGCCCGCTGGACGGCCACCGCCTGCCGGCAGAGCGCCTCCGCCTCGTCGTACCGGCGGCGGGCCAGGTTCAGCCAGGCGAGGTTGTTCAGGGCCTCCGCCGTGGCCGGGTGGTCGGCGCCGAACCGGGCCCGGTAGCCCTCCAGTGCCTGGCGGTGAAGGGCCTCGGCCTCGTCGAACCGGCCGCGGGCCTGATCGAGCGCGGCGAGACTGTTCAGGGCCTTCAGCGTGGCGGGGTCGTCGGCGCCCAGCCTGGCCCGGTAACCTTCGAGCGCTTGCCGGTGCAGGGCCTCGGCCTCGTCGAACCGGCCGCGGGCCAGGTAGGCCACGGCCAGGTCGTTCATGACGACGAGCGTGTCGGGGTGGTCGGGGCCGACCGTCTGCTTCCGCAGGGCCAGGGACTGCTCCAAGTGC
>DASXAN010001146.1:0-5685 GCA_036406755.1 Gemmataceae bacterium | reverse complement strand
GGATTTGGTGCTTGGGTTTTGGGATTTCCCGCGGAGCGGGTTAATCCATCATCCACAGCGCCACCGAATCCTTGTCCTTGACGAACACCCGCTTGCCGTCGATCACCGGGTAGGCGTAGGTGCCGCCGTCGGCGACGGTGTAGGTGGCCACCTTCTTGAACGCCTTCTCCGTCGGCTCGAACGCGATCAGGTCGCCGGCCGAGGTGAGAGCGAACAGCACCGGGCCGGCGTCCACCACGCTGCCGTAGCCGCGGTCGCCGCGGACCGGGGCGGTCCACGCCGTCTTGCCGGTCTTCTCGTCCAGGCAGAACAGCGACTGCGTGCCGGAGATGCCGAACACCAGCCCGTTCTTGACGACCGGCGTGTTGAACTGCACGGCCGTCTCCTTGTTCGCCCACAGCTCGTGGGCGGTGAGCCCGTCGGCGGACTTCTCGACCTTGACGGCGTGCGTGCCGCGGTCCCGGCCGACGCCGGAGTAGATGACCGTCTGCCCGTCCACGACCGGGGTGCAGGCGTTGTAGAGCCGCTCGCCGCCGCGGGGGGCCGGGAACGGCGTCTTCCATAGCTGCTTGCCGTCGGCCAGGCCGACGATGACGATGTTCCCGGCCGTCTCAGCGACGACCGCCTTGGCGCCGTCCACGGTGATGAGGACGGGGGAGGCGTAGGCGGTGCCGTCGCCGGTCCACGCCCACTTCTGGCCGCCGGTGGCCAGGTCGTAGGCGGTGATCCCCCCGCCCCGCTCGCCGCCGACCTGGACGATGCACAGGTTGTCGGCGATGACCGGCGAGCAGGACGTGGCGAACCCCGGCACGCCGCCGCCGACGTTGTCCTTCCGCCACGCCTTGGAGCCGCTGGCGGCGTCGTAGCAGGACAGGGTGCCGGCGACGCCGAGGGTCACGACCTTGCCGTCGGCGACGGCCGGCGAACTCCGCGGCCCCGGGTAGCGGGCGGCCGGCCCCCGCGGGGTCGCGGCCGGGTGCTTATCCTGCCAGACCTCCTTGCCGTCGGCCGTCTCCAGGCAGCGGATGATTTCATCGCCGCCCTGGCGGGAGAAGGTGTAGAGCTTGTCGCCGACGAGGGCGGGAGTAGCGACGCCGTCGCCGACGGTGACCTTCCACTTCTTGGTCAGTTCCTTGGGCCAGGCGGACGGGGCGGCGAAGTCGGCGACCTTGGCGTCGCGGTTGGGGCCGCGCCACTGGGGCCAGTCGGCGGCGGCCGGGACGGCGACGGCCAGTCCGGCGGCGGCCAGGAGCAGGGACCGAGCGTTCATGGCTCACCTCGGGGGATGGGGTAAGGTGTCCGAACCTGCGAGGGTAATGAGCGAGTGATGAGAGGGCGGTTAATGTCCGGGGGCGAGCGAAACCGTCCAGACCCGGCGAGCGGGGTTGCGTGAGCGCCCCGAGGGCTCGCAAATCGACAGGCGCCTCCAGTTTTTGCTTGCGGTGTGACCCGAACCGGGTATCGTCGTGTCGTTGACAGTTCGGGGAAGTCGGTGACATTTGTTCGTACTCGGGGCGCTCACGCAACCCCGCTCGCCAAGACCATCCCATGGACCGGTACTGGCTGCTCAGCAGCTCGTTCTACGGCAACTGGCTGCCCGGCGACCCGCGGGGCTTCGTCGGCCGGGTGCGGGACGGTCGGCCCGACGACCCGCCGGTCCCATCCCGTCTGCTCCATGACCTGCCCGGCACGCCCTACGACGCCGACCTGCCTGGGCTGCATCGGGCGGCCAAGACCGTACTCCGGAGCCCGCCGGTCCGCGTGACCGTCGAACAGGCACGCGCCCTCGTCGCCCAGTTCCGGGAGACGGCCTCGTACCGCGGCTGGCAGTTGCTGGCCGCCGCGGTGACGGCCAACCACGTCCACCTCGTGACCGGCGTCCCGGGCGATCCCGACCCGACCAAGGTGCTGGGCGACTACAAGGCGTATGGCAGTCGCGCCTTGAACCGCCGTTGGGGCCGGCCGCCGGCCGGCACGTGGTGGACGTACGACGGGTCGAAGCGGAAGCTGCGGGACGAGCGGGCGGTCCGCGACGCCGTGGTATACGTCCGCGACCAGCCGTACGCGCTGGTCGTCTGGATCGACCCCGGGTTCCTGCTGTGACCCGGCGAGCGGGGTTGCGTGAGCGCCCCGAGGTCCCTCAACTGCCAGTGCCGTTTGGGAGTTCTCGGGGCGCTCACGCAACCCCGCTCGCCTGATCCAGTGAACCGCACGCTGTCCACCGGGGGCAGCGACCGCGGCACCCGCCGCCACGACTCGCCCCCGTCCTCGCTCACCCACGCCCGCCCCGTCGTCGACGGAACGTGCCACGTCAGTCGCCGCGAGGGTGGGGCGGAGACAACATCTTTTTCTGAGCGGACAAAAGCGGACATTTCCGGACACGCTCCGAAACATCTTTTGCTGGGGCGACACCAAGCGACAGTTGGCGACACGGGCGGCCGGCGGCCGAAATAACATCCTTTTCTGGTGGGACAATTTGGGACATTTTGGGACATTTCCGGCGGCACCTGAATTGGGGTGGCGGTCGGTGCTGAGGCTGATGCAGGGAGGTGCGACGGTCCACATGGCAAGCGTCCTCCGGCGGGGCTGACCCAGCGTAGCCCTGAGCAAGCAATAGGGTATATTCGTACACCTGTCAAGAAGAGACACGCCGTGGAGCTGATCGCGGTGGACTCAGCGGAGACGGTGGGAGAAATGTCGGGATTTCGACCGTGGGAACGGCGAAGGACTCGGGCGTCTTGGCGTCATTCCGCCGCAGCGTCGCCAGCCCCGGACTGCTCCTGGGCCACGGCGCGGCGGTACTCATCGAGCGTCAGGCCGGCGAACAGGGCCCGCCGCTCTTCCGTGTAGTTGCTGGCGCCGAGGCCGAGTTGGCTGAAGAACCGCAGCGTGTCCGGCAGGCCCAGCTCCCGCTGGAGGATGTCGAACGCCTTGCGGTTCAGCTCCGGCAGGGTGGTCAGTCGGACGCTCACGGCGCGATCTCCCACAACGAACGGGATGTCGTGGATACTACCCTCACCCCGAGCCGCCGGCCGCCGGGCTACCGGGCCACGGGTACGGGTTGGCCTTGGCCCGCTGGTAGTTGGCGTCCAGGTCCGGGCCGAGCAGCAGCAGCGCCGCGATGCGGCGGGCCACCTCCTTCACGTACCCGACTTCATCGACCGTCAGCGGCCGGCCGAGGATCGGCCGCTCGCGGTACGACAGCCATTTCTTGAGCACCTGATAGCCGCCGAGCGTGTAGTCCCACACCCGCCGCGGCACGTTCCGCCAGTAGGCGGTGTCGTTGAGGTAGATGTCGAGCGTGTCCGGGCCGAGTTCATTTAGCCCCCGGTCAATGACCGGGGGCAAATTGTCGAACGGCCGTTCGGCCTTCTTGCCCGGCCCCGGCATGGTGACGCCGCCCTGGCCGGTGATGCCCCAGCGGGCGGTAACGGCGTAGTCGTCGCCGGCGAGCTGGCCGCCGCCGACCCGCGTGGGTACAGCGATCGTTCTCAGCTCGGGCGGCACGGTGCCGGCCGTGACGCCGTCCACCGGCGTTTCCGGGTCGAGCAGGGCGGCCACCCGCCGGCCCAGCTCGGCGGAGGCGATGAGGTCGGCCCGGGCCGCCGGCAGCGGCACGCGGGGCCAGTCCTGGCGGAGGGCGGCGGCGTTCTCGGCCGCGTAGGCTGGGGCGTGCAGGACGGCGATGGCGTGGTGGAACAGCAGCGGGGCGTCCGCGACGCCATTCATGGTGTCGAGGTAGGCTAGGGCGGCGTCCGACAGGTTGGCGAAGTGCTCGCCGAGCCGGCGGGCGTAGCTATGGTCGTCACCGAATAGCGAACCGCCTGACTCGGCAGATAGCACCAGAGGGAAAAGGCAGGCACTCCACTCAACGACGTGCAACGCGGACAGCACCGAACATACGATTGGTGGGTCAAATGACTTGCGATTCCTCTGGGTTGCTGTGAACCACTTGTTACCCGCAAAGACCTGTGGGAAATACCTGGGTGACTTCTCTCCCAACAATCTCGTCTCCGGCTCCCAATAGATCCATCGCAAATCGAATGGACGGTACAAATACCGCACGAAATACTCTGACTTGATCCCACGCGTTTGGAGATAGCTTCTGGTCGCCTTCGCATCGAAGCGATTGGTTTTCTTCATCGAGCAAGAACACAGTCTCGCCATTTCCTCGTTCGTCACTGATTGGTCGAAGTACTGATTGATCCGCTCTCGAAGGGTCGGCAAGTCAATATCGACGACGAGATCATCGCGCTTTGTCTGCACGCCGGAGTAATAGCTTGGATACAAATCTGCCAGAAGCGGCCAATTTGCGTAACCCAGTTCCGTCTCCATCGGTCGGAACGCCAAGCCGAGCGGATTCACTGGCTTGACCGTTGTGTACTTCCGCGGCTGGAACTTCTGCCCGCTCGCCAGCAAGTCCTCCCGCTTCGTCTCGCCCCAGAAGTCGCGGAAGCAGACCTTGGCCGGCCCGGCGTGGTTCGGCGTGCGCGCCAGCAAGGCGACGGCCGTGCCGACCTGAATCCCCTCGCGGTTGTGTGGCGTGCTGAACACGCTCGGGTCCGGCTTGCCCTCGGGGGTCAGCTTGCCGGTCTTGTACTTGTCGCCGTTGAGCGAGTCGATCCAGATTTGGTCGAACTCCTCCAGGAACCGCTCGCGCAGCCCCGTGTGCGAGAGGCCATCCAGCCATGAGTAGTTCGAGATGTAGCAGACGATGCCGTGCCTGGCGTGCCGCTCGGTGATGCACCGTTCGGCGACGCGGAAGAAGCGGACATACAGGTCGTTCAGCCCCTGCCCCTGCGGCTTCGGGGCGGCCCTGGTCGTGCGGTACGGCTCGACCAGCCCTTTCTCCTCCTCGGCGGGCAACCCGGCGAACCCGTTGTACGGCGGGTTGCCGAGCACCACCAGCAGCGGCACCTCCTGCTTGACGTGATCGGCCGCGTCCCGCTCCTGCTCCATCTCGGGGAACATGAGCCGCTGGCGGGCGCCGGTCGGCGGCTGCCAGCCGGTCAGGGCGTTGGTCAGGTAGACGGCGGCCCGTTCGCGGCGGCGCTCGTCCAGGGTGGTGCCGTGCTGCTGGAGGAACAGGCCGAGTTGCAGGTGGGCGACCACGAACGGGGCCGGCAGAATCTCGAACCCGAATACCCGCTCAGTCGCCGCCTGCTTGAGCCGGCCGGCGAGCAGTGCGCCCTCGCCCTTGTCCGCCAGCGTGCCGGCGATGGTGTTCAGCACCTCGACCAGATACGCCCCGGTGCCGCAGCACGGGTCGAGGACGTACACGCCGGGGTCGGCCAGCCCGTCCGGGCGGCCGAAGTCCGACCGCAACACCTGATCCACCCGGCCGACCATGTACTTGACGATCTCCGGCGGCGTGTACCAGACGCCGAGCTGCTTCCGCAGGTCCGGGTCGAACTCGGCCAGGAACGGCTCGTAGAAGTACTGCACCGCCTCGGCGTCCCGGAACTTCGCGAAGAAGGCGTCGCGGTCAACGCGGTTCAAGGTGTCGGCCGCCCAGCCCATGACTTCGGTCAGGTTGTCCCAGGCGTCGAGCTGGGCCGGGTCGGTCAGCTCGCGGAACAGCTTCCGCAGGATCGGGACGTGCAGGTAGTGCGGGGCCTTCTCCCAATCGAATAGCTCGTACAGGTGGGGCCGCATGACGGGAGGGCGAGGCTCCTGCCGAGCCGC
>DASXAN010001145.1:0-4024 GCA_036406755.1 Gemmataceae bacterium | reverse complement strand
GCCAGGTCAAGGTGCGGGGCTGCCGGGTGGAACTCGGGGAGGTGGAGGCGACCCTCCGCGGCCACCCGCAGGTGCGGGACGCGGCCGCCGCCGCCCGGGGCGCCAACGGCGATGTGCGGCTGGTCGCCTACGTCGTGCCGCATGCCCAGGGGCAGCACGCGGAAAGCCAGGACGCCACCGGAGAGCGGCGGACCGAACACGTGTCTCAGTGGCGGACCGTCTGGGAAGACACCTACAGCCAGGACGCGCCGCCGCAAGAGGCGACCTTTAACACCGTCGGGTGGAACAGCAGCTATACCGGCCTGCCCATCCCCGAGGCCGAGATGCGCGATTGGCTCGAGCACACCGTCGAGCGCATTCGGGCGCTGCGCCCGTCCCGCATCCTCGAGATCGGCTGCGGCAGCGGCATGCTCCTCTTCCGCCTCGCGCCCGGCTCCGCCCACTACACGGCAGTCGATTTCTCCGAAGGCGCCCTCCGCTTCCTGCGACGGCAGCTAGCGGCGCCCGAACGGCAGCTGCTGCAGGTAGACCTGCTGCGCCGGGCGGCCCACGACCTGGCGGGCCTTGAGGCCGGTGGGTTCGACACCGTTATCCTCAACTCGGTCATCCAGTATTTCCCGGACATCGATTACCTCGTGCGGGTACTTGAACGGGCCGTCCGGGCGGTCCGGCCGGGCGGCCGCATCTTCCTGGGCGACGTTCGCAATTGCCGGCTCCTCTCCGCGTTCCATGCCTCCGTACAGTTGCACAAGGCCCCCGCGACGCTGACCCGGGAACAGCTCCGCGCGCGGGCGCAAAACCACGCCCGCCAGGAGCGGGAACTTCTTATCGACCCGGCGTTCTTCACCGCCTTGCGACACCATCTGCCGGGGATCAGCCGGGTCGAAGTGCGGCTCAAGCGCGGCCGCCACCACAACGAGATGACGCGCTTCCGCTATGACGTCGTCCTCCACATCGGCGGCGGGGCGCCCCCGGCCGCGGAGCCGGTGGCGCGAGACTGGCAGGATTCCGGCCTGGCGCTTACCAGCGTCCCACACCTGCTGGGGCAAAGCCCGCCTGAGGGCCTGTGCCTGCTCCGCGTGCCGAACGCGCGCCTCTGGTCGGAAACGAAAACCCTCGAACTCCTCGACACCCCTACGGGGCCGGCGACGGCGAACGACTTGCGGGAGGCCGTGCGCGCGGCCGGCCCGGCCGGCGTTGACCCGGAAGCGTTCTGGGACCTCGGGCAGGAACTGGGCTACGCCGTCGAGGTGTCCTGGTCGGCGGCCGGCGGGGACGGCTGCTACGACGTGACCTTCCGCCGGCCCGCCCCGGCCGCGGTCCCGTCCCGGAACGGGAAGGCTCACGCCCCGGTAGTCGTGCCTGCGCCTCAGCCGTGGGCGCGCTATGCCAACGACCCGCTGCGCGGGAAAGCCGCCCGGGACCTCGTGCCGCAACTGCGGGAGCACCTGAAGGCACGGCTGCCGGAGTACATGGTGCCGTCCGCGGTCGTGATCCTCGACGCCCTGCCGTTAACCTCGAGTGGCAAGCTCGACCGCAAGGCCCTGCCCGCCCCGGACAGTACCCGGCCCGATCTGGAGGAGGCCTACGTCGCCCCGCGCACGCCGGTCGAGCAGGCGCTCGCGGACCTGTGGGCCGAAGTACTGGGGGTCGAGCGGGTGGGGGTGGCGGACAACTTCTTCGAGCTGGGCGGCCATTCCCTCCTCGCCACCCAGGTCATCTCCCGCGTGCGCAAAGCCCTTCAGGTCGAACTGCCCCTTCGAGCCCTTTTCGAGGCGCCGACCGTGGCCGGGTTGGCCGAGCGCGTCGAGGAGGTCCGCCGGGCCGCCCTGGGCCTGCCCGCCGCCCCGCTGCGGCGCGTCCCGCGGGACGAGGAGTTGCCCCTGTCCTTCGGGCAGGAGACGTTCTGGTTCCTCGACCAGCTTGACCCGGGCAACCCGGTGTTCAACATCGACGTCGCCGTCCGCCTGCGCGGGCCACTCAATTTGGCGGCGGGCGAGCACGCCCTCAACGAGGTGCTGCGGCGCCACGAGGCGCTGCGGACCACTTTCACCGCCGTCGACGGGCGGCCCGTCGCCGTCGTCGCGCCGCCGGCCCCCGCGAGCCTGCCGGTCCTCGACCTCACGGGCCTGCCCGAGGCCGAGCGCGAGGCGGAAGCGCGCCGGCTGGCCGACGAGGAGTCGCGCCTCCCCTTCGACCTGGCCCGCGGTCCCCTGTTTCGCATCCGCCTGCTGCGCCTCGGGCCACAAGACCACGTCGGGCTGCTGACGGCCCACCACTCCGTTTACGACGGCTGGTCGCAGGGGGTCTTCCTCCGGGAGGCCGGCCTGCTTTACCTGGCCTTCTGCGCCGGCGAGACCGCGCCGCTGCCGGAATTGCCCGTCCAGTATGCGGACTTCGCGCACTGGCAGCGGCAGTGGCTCAAGAGCGGGCTGATGGAGGACCAGCTGGCCTACTGGAAGAAGCAACTCGGCGGCGCGCCGCCCGTGCTGGAGCTGCCGACGGACCACCCGCGACCGGCAGCGCGAACGTTCCGGGGCGCCCGTCGAATGCTGCTCGTGCCCCCGACGTTGACCGCCGCGATCCACGCCCTGAGTCGACGGGAGGGCTGCACGCTGTACATGACGCTCCTGGCCGCGTTCCAGGCGCTGCTCGCCCGCTACAGCGGCCAGGAAGACATCTGCGTCGGCAGCCCCATCGCCGGCCGCAACCGGGCCGAAACCGAGGGGCTGATCGGCTTCTTCGTCAACACGCTGGTGCTGCGCACCGACCTCTCGGGCGACCCCTCCTTCCGCGCGGTGCTGGGGCGGGTGCGCGAGGTCGCCCTGGAGGCCTTCGCCCACCAGGACCTGCCCTTCGAGCGGCTGGTGCAGGCGCTGCGGCCGGAGCGCGACCTGAGCCACTCGGCACTGTTCCAGGTGATGTTCATCCTCCAGAACGCCCCCCTGAAGATTCCGCGGCTCGCCGGCGTGACCACCGGCCCACTCGTCGAACTGGCCGACAACGGCACCTCCAAGTTCGACCTAACTCTGACCATGGTGGAGGAAGCCGAAGGGCTGACCGCCACGGTCGAGTATAGCACCGACCTGTTCGAGGAGGCGACCATCGGGCGCCTGCTCGACCACTACCAGGCGCTGCTCGAAGCGGTCGTCGCTGACCCGGACCTGAAACTCTCGCGACTGCCCCTGCTGACGGCGGCGGAGCGCGAGCAACTGGCCGCGTGGAACCGAACGGCCGCCGACTACCCGACGGGTGAGTGCATCCACGAACTGTTCGCGGCGCAGGCGGCGCGGACGCCGGACGCCGCGGCCGTGGTCTGTGGCGACCGCCGGCTCACCTACCGGGAGCTGAACGTCCGCGCCAACCGACTCGCCCATTTCCTCCGGGGCCTGGGCGTCGGGCCGGAAGTGCTGGTCGGCCTGTACCTCGACCGCTCCCCGGAGTTACTCGTCGGCGTGCTGGGCGTGCTCAAGGCCGGCGGGGCGTACGTGCCGCTCGACCCGGCGTACCCGGGCGAGCGGTTGGCCGGTGTCGCGGAAGACGCCGGCTTCCCCGTGCTGCTGACGCGGCGGGCGCTGGCCCACGACTTGCCCGCCGGCGGGGCGCGGACCGTGTACGTGGATGACGACCTGCCCGGCGGCGCGTCCGGGGATGACGAAAACCCCGGCCGGGCCGCGTCGGCCGAGAACCTGGCGTACGTGATCTACACCTCGGGCACCACCGGCCGGCCCAAGGGGGCGATGCTCACCCACGCGGGGTTGTGCAACGCCTACCGCGCCTGGGAGGACGCGTACCGACTCCGGTCCGAGGCGACGAGCCACCTGCAGATGGCCAGCTGCGCCTTCGACGTCTTCGCGGGGGACTGGACGCGTGCCCTGTGCTCGGGCGGCAAGTTGGTGCTGTGCCCGCGCGAGTTCCTGCTCGACCCGCCGCGGCTCTACGGGCTGATGCTGCGCGAGGAGGTGGACTGCGCCGAGTTCGTCCCCGCCGTTCTGCGCAACCTCGTCCAGCACCTGGAGCAGAC
>DASXAN010001144.1:0-2726 GCA_036406755.1 Gemmataceae bacterium | reverse complement strand
ACCCCTGGGCGTTCTGCAGCATCGGCACCCACTGGTACTGGTACGTCCAGTCGCCCTCCAGGTCGGTCTTGTACGGGGCCTGGACGTAGAACAGCGCCTCGGTGTGGTCCTTGACCGAGATGCGGGTGATCCGCAGCGGGTAGACGAGCTTGTCCGAGGCGAACCGGAACCGGGTCGGCGTGACCTCGCCGGCGTAGGACCCGTCCGGGTTCTTCTTCATCTGGGCGGTGTCGATCTTCATCACCGTGAACAGCCACTTCTTCTGCACGTAGAAGTCCAAGGTGGCCTCGTCGCCCGAGTAGCTGTAGCGGTTGTCCTTGAGCCACTGGTACAGGTCGTCGGCCCGCCCCGCCTCCACGATCTTGTACTCCAGGCTACCGACGATGCCGGCCTCCAGCACCCGCACCGCCGGCTTGGCTCCGGCCGCTCCTCGCTGCGCGCCACGCGACTCGTTGGCGACCGCACCGAATAGTTCCTTGGGCACCGGCAGCAGCTTGGACTCCGGCTGCTCGCGCTTCTTGAGGATGGTGAAGACGGCGAGGTGCTTGAAGAAGTCCCGCGGCATGGTGTCCAGCTTCGGCCGGCTCGGCGTCGGGATGACCATGCCGAAGTCCACGGCGTTACCCTCGAACTTCGGCTGCACCGTGAACGCCTCGACCTTGCCGGCCGGGTCGTACGTCAGGAACGCCTTCTGGGCCGGCTGGAGCACGTCCTTGTCCTTGGCGCTGAAGTAGCAGCACGCCGAGTCGGCGGCGGGCGGGCGGACCGCCGCCGCGGTGATGGCGAAGGCCGTGGCGATCGCGGCGAGGTGAAGAGTGGGTGGCGTGCGCATGGCAGACTCCTTGGCCAGAGGTCGGGCTACCCCTACCGACGGGTCACACCGGCCGGCGGATTCCTCGGCCGGTCGGCGGTCGGCCTGTCATGATCGCCGGCCGGGCGGCGGATGGCAATGCGCCGGCCGCCGCGGTACGTTCTTTGCACAACGCCGATGAAACTTCGCCCTGCGCGTTCGGGAGACACCGATGGCCAAGAAGAGTCCCGCGGGCAACATGTCCGAGGCCGTCAAGAAGGCCGCCCGGGCGGTCGGCGACGCGGCCAGCAAGTACGTCGTCCGCCCCGTCAAGAAGGCGGTCGGGGCCACGAAGACCGGCGGCAAGAAGAAGTCCACGGGCAAGAAGTCCACGGCGAGGAAGTCCGCCGGCAAGAAGTCCGGCAAGAAGAGGTAGTACGCGCCCCCGCGTGAGGAGCACCCGTCACGCCAGGGACGGCGCAATCACCTCGCCGTCGTTGTCCGTGAGCCGTTCGTTGCGGCCGTTGTGCCGGAACGTCAGCCGTTTGTGGTTGAACCCGAGCAGGTGCAGGATCGTGGCGTGCACGTCGTGGACGTGGGCCTGCCCCTCGGCGGCCCGCAGGCCGACGGCATCGGTCGAGCCGATCACCTGCCCGCCCTTCACGCCGCCGCCGGCCAGCCACATGGTGAACCCGTGCGGGTTGTGGTCCCGGCCGTTGCCCCCCTCGCTCATCGGCGTCCGGCCGAACTCGCCGCCCCAGATCACCAGCGTATCGGCGAGCAGACCCCGTCGCTTCAGGTCGGTGAGCAGGCCGGCGATGGGCTTGTCGCTTTGCAGGCACAGCCGGCCGTGGTTGCCCTCCAGGTCGGAGTGGGCGTCCCAGCCGTTGGTGTCGCCGCAGTAGACCTGCACGAACCGCACGCCCCGCTCGGCCAGCCGGCGGGCCAGCAGGCAGCGGGTGCCGAACTCGGCCGTCTCCGGCCGGTCCAGGCCGTACAGCCGTTTCGTCTCCTCCGTCTCCGCGGCGACGTCCACCGCCTCCGGGGCGTGGGCCTGCATGCGGAACGCCAGCTCGTAGGCGCCAATGCGGGCGGCCAGCTCGGAGTCGTTGCCGCGGCCGGCAATGTGGTCGCGGTTGCCGGCGGCGATGAAGTCGAGGGTCCGGCGCTGTTGCTCCGCGGAGACGCCCGGCGGGTTGGGCAGGTGCGACACCGGGGCGGTGCCGCCGCGGACGAGCGTCCCCTGGTAGGCGGCCGGGAGGAAGCCGTTGCCCCAGGCGGGGGCGCCGCCCTTGGGCCAGCCGCCGGGGTCGGGCAGGACGACGAACGCCGGCAGGTCGCGGTTCTCCGTCCCCAGCCCGTAGGCGGCCCACGCCCCGAGGCTCGGCCGGCCCATCAGGATCGAGCCGGTGTTCATCAGGTACACCGACTCGGGGTGGGTGACGCTGTCCCCGTGGCAGCCGCGGAGGACGCAGATGTCATCGACGCACCCGCCGACGTGCGGCAGCCAGTCGGACACCTCGATGCCGCTCTGGCCGTGCTTGCGGAAGGTGCGCTTGGAGGCGAGGAGCTTGTTCCTGGCCACGTCGCGGCGGGTCTTGACCCGGCCGAACGATGCCGGCAGCGGCTGGCCGTGCAGGCGGGTCAGGTCGGGCTTGGGGTCGAACGTGTCCAGGTGCGACGGCCCGCCGGACATGAACAGGAAGATGACGCGCTTGGCCTTGGCCGGGAAGTGCGGCGGCTTCGGCGCGAGCGGGTCGGGCGAGCCGAGGGGTTTATCCCCTCGGTCTTCTGCGGCAAGTAACCCCTCATCTGCGAGCAGGGCGGCCAGCGCGATGGCACCGAACCCGCCGCCGGCGGTGCGGAGGAAACGGCGGCGGTCGTGGAGAGGAAACATGGCGTCGTCTCAGTCCGGGGCGAGTGATCGGCGTTGGAG
>DASXAN010001143.1:0-2039 GCA_036406755.1 Gemmataceae bacterium | reverse complement strand
ACGGGACGTTCCACGTCCGCAACCCGCTCGGCCAGGACGGGGTCCCGGCCGGGAAGTACCGGGTGGCCGTCCGGGCCGGGGAGGGCCGGCGGGACAGCCCGATCGACACGAAGTACGGCCGGTACGACACGTCCGGGATCGAGGTGACGGTCAACGAGGCGCCGACGACGCTCACGGTCAAGGTGCAGCGGAAGAAGTAGCCGCTACATCCGCTCGACGGTGCGGATGCCGAGCAGGCCCAGCGCCGTCTGAATGGTCCGCGCGGTCAGGTCGCACAGCAACAGCCGGCTGTCCCGCAGGGCCGGCGTCTCCGCCTTCAGCACCGGGCAGTTCGTGAAGAACACGCTGTAGCTCTTCGCCAGGTCCCACAGATACGCGGTCAGCAGGTGCGGCAGGTACTCCTGCGCCGCGCTCACCAGCGTCTCCTCGAACCGCAGCAGTTGCAGCCCCAGCGCCCGCTCGGCCGGGTGGGCGAGCACCACCGGCGGCGGGTTCGTCCGGAACCGGGCCGGGTCGATGTCGGCCTTGCGGAAGATGGCCCGGCAGCGGGCGTAGGCGTACTGCATGTACGTCGCCGTGTTGCCGTCGGTGGCCAGCATCTTGTCCCAGAGGAACTTGTAGTCCGTCGTCCGGTGGCTCGACAGGTCGGCGTACTTGACCGCCCCGACCCCGACCGCCTCGGCGACCCGCCGCCGCTCGTCGGGGCTCAGGTCCGGTACGTCCTCGCCCCGCTCCCGCCGCTCGGCGAACGTCTGGTCGTACTTCTCCGCCCCGCGTTCGACGGCCCGGTCGAGGAGCTCGCTCAGCTCCGCCGCCCCGCCGTTGCGGGTCGAGAGGATCTTGCCGTCGTTGCCCAGCACGGAGCCGAAGGCAATGTGCTCCAGCTCGACGTTCACGCCCCACCGGCGGGCGATCTCGAAGAGCGTGCGGAAGTGGAACGCCTGCGGGGCGCCGACGACGTACAGGACCGCGTCCGGCTTCCACTCCGTCATGCGGTACTGGATCGTCGCCAGGTCGGTCGTGGTGTAGGTGAACGCCCCGTCCTTCTTGCGGACGACGGCGTCGGCCCGGTGCTCCGACCCGTCCTCCGGCGGCGGCTTGAGGAACACGACGACCGCCCCGCCGCTTTCCGTCGCGATCCCCTTGGCCAGCAAGTCCGCGACCACGCCGGCCAGCATCGGGTTGTAGAAGCTCTCGCCGAGGTAGTGGTCGAACGAGACGCCGAGGCGGTCGTAGAGGGGGGTGATCGCCCCCATGCTCCACGGGATGAACTGCTTCCAGAGCGCGACGTTCTCCGGGTCGCCGGCCTGGAGCCTGGCCGTCTCTTCCAGGCACCGGGCGTAGTGGGCCGCCTCCTCCGGCGTGCGGGTGACTTCGCCCTCGTCGTCCTCGGTGCCCTTCGTCAGTCCGCGGACCTGGAGGTACAGGCGGACCATCTCGCGAACCGGGTCGGCCTTCAGTGCCGCCTCGTCGCGGAAGTGCTTGTACCCGTACAGCAACATGCCGAACTGGGTGCCCCAGTCGCCGAGGTGGTTGTCGGTGACGACGCGGTGGCCGAGGAACTGCAGCAGCCGCGTCAGCGCGGCGCCGATGATGGTGCTGCGGAGGTGGCCGACGTGCAGCGGCTTGGCGACGTTCGGCGAGGAGTAGTCGATGACGTAGGTGCGCGGCTCGGCGGCCGGGGCGACGCCGAGGCGGTCGTCGGCGGCCGCGGTGCGGAGCTGGTCGGCGAGCCAGTCGGACTGGAAGCGGAGGTTGATGAACCCGGGGCCGGCCACCTCCGGCGGGGCGAGCACGTCACCCAAATCGAGGCGGCGGACGATCTCCTCGGCCACGTCCCGCGGCTTGCGGTCGAGCGCCTTGCCGAGCGGCATGGCGCAGTTGGCCTGGTAGTCGCCGTGCTCGGGCCGCTGGGCCGGCTTGACCAGGGCGGCGTACGGGGCCGGGTCGGGGACCAGCCCGGTCAGCGCATGGCGGAACTTGTCTTGGAGGAGGCTTTGCAGGTTCATAGAGGTCAGAAGTCAGGGGTCAGAAGTCAG
>DASXAN010001142.1:0-3858 GCA_036406755.1 Gemmataceae bacterium | reverse complement strand
GGACAGGTAGCCGCGGGCCTCCTGCCACCAGCTGCCCTCGGCGGCCAACTCGTCCAGGGCCGAGCGGCAGGTCGGGCAGTCGCCGAGGTGGTCCTCGAACGCCGCCCGCTCGGCGTCGCCGAGCCGGTCGGCCAGGAACCGCTCGACGGTCTGCCGGTCACACGTGGTCGGTTGCACGTCAGGATCTCGCCGGTTAGCCGCGACGCGGAGTCTTCGGAGCGGAGCGCGCCAGTGAGCGCTCCGCTCCGCAAAGCCTCCGCGTCGCGGCTAACCGCAGTCGCCCTCCCAGAGCAGCACCGTCTCCTTGAGCCGCCGCATCACCCGGCCGCGGGCCGCGTACACCGCCCCGGGCTTCTTCCCCAGGGCCGCGGCCACCTCCGCCGGCGGCCGGCCCTCGACGGCCGTCAGCCAGAACGCGTCCCACGTGTCCGCCTGGAACTCCGGCCGGATCTGCCGGGCGGCCCAGTGGAAGATCTCCCGCCGGGCCTCCGTCCGCAGCAACTCGGAGTCCGGCCCTTCCGCGGCCGGCTGGCGGTCCAGCAGGTCGCGGGCGGCCGTGTCGCCGGCCGCCCGGTCCGGAGCCTGCCGCGTCAGGGCGTTGACGATCAGGTTGTGGGCGATCCGGTTGAGCCACGACCGGAACCGCCCGCGCTCGGGGTCCGGGTCCCAGCGGTCCACCGCGGCGGCGACGGCCGACAGGACCTGCTGGGCCAGGTCGTCGGCGTCGGCGGGTTGGAGGCCCTTGCGGCGGGCCAGACGGCAGATCACCGGCCGGTAAATCTCAACGAACTCCCGCCAGGCCTCCTGGTCGGCGCGGCCCTTCAGGCGGACGATCAGGCTGGCACGGGTTTCGGGGTACTCCGGCACGCACGGTGGCCCTCATGCCCTATTACACACACGGGCCCGCCAAATTCGACACACGGCCGGCCGGCACGTTGGCGGCGAGCCCGGCGGGGCCGCTTGGTCGCCTCACTTGGCCCTCGCTCACTTGGCCCTGCGCGTCGCCCGGCAGGGCGTCATCGAGGAAGTGCCGCAGCGTGTCGGCAGCGGGGCAGTCGCGTGCCATCACTAACCTCGTCCAAGTTCGCCACGATGATAGCCGCCCGCGTTGACGTGTAATGGCGGCGGGGCGTTTGTCGGCGGTCGTCGCCAGAAATGCGGAAGCCCCTAGGAAAGGGAGGGCTTCCGGTGGCGAATTGACGTGCGAAACGTGCTCGGCCATTGAGCGACCGCGGCCCGCCGCCGGGGTGGCGGCGGCGGGCCGCTCGCGGTCGCCGGGCCGCGGGTCACTTCGGCTTCTCGGCCCCCTCCTTCTCCTTGCTCTCGGCCGGCTTCAGGCCGCCCGAGCCCCGCAGGTACGAGCTGGCGCTGTAGTCCGCCGGTTGACCCCCCTTCGGCAGCCGGTAGCCGATCAGCGACAGGAACCGCCGGTACGGCACCTTCTGCACCCCCAGGTCCCGGGCCTTGCCCTCCATCTCCGTGATCTTGCCGATCAGCTCGATCTGGGCCTGGGCCAGCGGGTTGTTCTCGACGGACGCGGCCGCCGAGTTCACCACCGGCCGCTCGCCGACCACCAGGTAGGTCGTCCGCTCGGTCATCCCCGGCCCCTTGATCGTCCGGTCCTTCGGGTCCAACCAGGCGTCCACCACCACCCCCTGCTTCTCCAGCGCCCGGATCAGGTCCGGGGTGTCGTCGATGCCGTCGCTGTTCAGGTCGATGATCCCGGCCAGGGCGACGTGCTCCTTCGAGTTCGGGCTCCACGCCGGGTTGAACAGCAGGTCGCCCTTGAGCAGCGGGTCGCGGACCGGGTTGGCCGCCTCCACCACCTTGGCCACCGACAGGTGCGGCTCCAGCACCGACACCACCTCGACCGCCCCCTTGCGGGGCGTGGCGGCCGCCGCCCGCCCGGTGGACCCGGCCGGCAGCACGCTGAACGCCAGCCCCGGCTTGGCGTTGTCCGCCGACCCGAGGTTGATGTACACCTGCCCGTTGCGGACCTCGACGATCGCCCCCTTGGGCGTGTCGTTGACCAGCGACTGCTGGCCCTCCAGGGCCCGGGTCAGCAGGTCGTGCAGCTCGCCCAGGTCCCGCAGCTCCGGCCGGGCCTGCCGCACCTGGTCCAACTTCTCCAAGAGCGGGCCGTACTTCGACCGCAGCTCGTCCCGGACCTTGCGGCTGGTTTCCACCTGGGCCTTCAGCTTGTTGATCTCCCGGTCCTTCTCGACGCCGGTGTTGTCCAGCTCCAGCTTGACCTGGGCCAGCTGCTCGCTGAGCTTCTTGATCTCCTCGTCCTTCTTGTCGGACCCGGCGGCCCGGGTGCTCTGCTCGTCCACGACGGTCTTGTTCGCCTTGGCCAGGTTCTCCTGGGCCGTCTTCAGCTTCGCCTGCAAGTCCTCGACCGCGGCCTTGAACGACTCCCGCTCCTTGGTCAGCTCGTCCTCGGCCGCCTTCTGCTTGGTGGCCGCGGTGGCGGCGTCCTTCTGCAGGTCGGTCGACAGGACCAGGAGCGACTTGGGCGGGGCGTCCGTCGCGGGCACGCTCCACGCCGGCAGGTCCTTGACGTTCAGCTGCGTCCGCAGCTGGCCGTACAGGGCGCCGACGTCGCCGTCCACGGCCGCGGCGTGCGACCCCTTGAGGGCGGCGAACCGGGCCCGCTCGGCCGGGTCGGCCACGCCGGCGGCGACCTTCAGGCCCAGCCGCCGGGCCTCGGCCTCCTCGGCCTTCTTGTCCGACGCGGACGCCTTGTCGGCGGCCGCCTTGGCGTCCTTGACCGCGTCGGCCTTGGCGCTGTAGGCCATGTACGTCCAGACGCCGAACCCGATCGTCGTCAGGATGAAGAACACCAGGGTAACGATCAGCCCGGTGTTACTCTTCTCGCCGCCGCCCCGCTCGCCGCCGCCTCGCTTGGCCATTGGTCCGACCTCCGCTGACGCGCCCCACCGCGGGGTGGGGGCGGTTGGTGTATCGATCGGGTGAGGGTGATTGCCGGATGGGTGACGCCCGGCGGTCCGCGCACCGACCTTGCCGCATGAAATGTACCCTTCAGTCTAAACCGTTGCGGCGACAAGTCAACGGCTGGTCGGGGGAACCGGCGGCGGCCCGGCGGGCCGTGCCGGATGTAGCACGTGCCGGGGCCGGGGCACCGCGGCGGGGCGAGGCCCGGAGCCGAAGTCGCGGGCCGGCGAAATAACATCGTTTTCTGGGCGGACAAAAGCGGACATTTTGGGACATTTCTCGTCCGGCGCGAGGGCTGGGAGCCGGGTAACATCTTTTTCTGCGGCGACACCCGGCGACATCTGGCGACACCGCCGGCCGCAGCACGCCGCCGGCACCGGGCGACACGAGTTTCGATGGTGAGTAGGTGGGACATGACGGCGCACCGCGGACGGAACCGGCTTCTCCCACCGAGAAGCCGGCCAATTGAAGTTTAGTGTATAAAATTACAGTATCAAGTTGCAACGACTGAGGTTCGGGCGCGGCCCAGGGCTCTTTTCCTATCGATCGTATGAGCGGTTGCCTCCCACCCGGGTTGACGCCGCTTCCACCGGCCCTTAGGGTGCACTGAACACGACGGTGCCGAGACGAAGCGTCGCCCGCCTGCCGGGTCCGTTCCTTCCCGTCTCCGCTCGCCCGCCTCGCCACGGGGCGGTCGCGGCTTCGGTTGACCCACCCCGCCCGCGAAAACAACACGTTAATCGCCCGGAAAACTCGCGCAAGGCCGCCAAGAAATTGCGGCGCGGGCGCAGCAACGCATCCGCGACCGGCCCGGCGGCGATTGGCCTTAAAGCGTTTTCTGGGGCGGGCGCTGCGAGCGGCGGGGCTTGTCCCCGCCGTCTTCGAAGACGGCGGGGACAAGCC
>DASXAN010001141.1:0-13828 GCA_036406755.1 Gemmataceae bacterium | reverse complement strand
GGCCGGCTGACCGAGCAGAACCCGGTCCACGTTTACCGGTTCGGCGCCCGGCTGGACGAGGAGGCGGCCGTGTTCGACAAGGACCGGTCGGCCTGGGACGCGGCCCGGTGGCAGTCCTGGCTGCGGCACGACTTCAAGGCGTGGGTCCTGCAAGGGCTGAGCGACGAGGGCAAGGAGGCGGTCCGCCGCACGGCCGCGTTCGAGGCCGACAAGCCCGGGTCCGCCGAGTGGGCCATCGGCTGGCTGAAGCTGCCGGCCGCCGACACCGTCCCGACCGACCTGAACGACGCCGACGTGGCGAAGTTCACCGACAACCGCGGCAAGCTCGACAAGCGGGTCGAGGCCGCCCGGCAGCTGATGCTCGGGACGAACGTCGGCGAGTCGGTGCTGACGCTCTTGAACCGCGAGGCGAACAACCCGGTCCGCGGCGTGATCGTCGTCAGCGACGGACGGTCCAACCTGGGGTCGGAGTCGGCCGTCGAGGAGTTGCGGGCGCGGGCGCGGAAGGACCGCATCCCGGTGTTCACCGTGCTCGTCGGCGAGGACCGCCAACCGGTCAACATCCGCATCACCGACCTGCAGACGCCGGAGCAGACGCCGCCGGACGAAAAGTTCGTCGTCCGGGCGGAGCTGGACGGCGAGGGGCTGCCGGACCAGGAGGCGAAGGTCTTCCTCGACGTCACCAAGCCGGAGGACGAGAAGCCGACGCACACGCTGGAGGCGACGGCGAAGTTCCTGCCGGGCGAACCGCCGCACGCCCAGGCCGAATTCACCATCGACCCGGAGCAACTCCCGGCCGACCTGAAGAGCGAACAGTCCGGCCGGAAGGAGCTGGTCGAGGGCGAATGGAAGTTCGTCGTGCGGGTGCCGAAGGACAAGCGGGAGCTGTTCGCCGGCAAGGAGCACGTCAGCGACGCGGCGACGGTGTCGGTCATCAAGAAGCCGCTGCGCGTGTTGCTGGTCGCGGGCGGGCCGATGAAGGACTACCAGTTCGTCCGCACGCTGCTCGTGCGGGAGAAGGACGCCAAGCGGGCCGAGCTGAGCGTGTTCCTGCAGAACGAGGGCCGGGACGGGCGGGCGGTGCAGGACGTCGAGCCGGAGCGGATGCTGAACCGGTTCCCGACCACGCTCAAGGTCGAGGACGACCCGACCGAGAAGCCGGACGACAAGTATTACAACCTGGCCCGGTACGACGTGATCATCTGCTTCGACCCGGACTGGTCGGAGTTCACGCAGGACCAACTGCTGCTGTTGCAGAAATGGGTGGACCAGCAGGCCGGGGGGCTGATCCTGGTGGCCGGGCCGGTCAACACCTACCAGCTGGCCCGGGACGACGGGTCCGGCCGGCTCAAGCCGCTGATCGACCTGTTCCCGGTCATCCCGGGGGACATCGTGCTCCAGTCCGGGCCGCTGCGGCGGTCGTCGAAGCAGCCGTGGCGGCTGAACTTCCCCGGGGCCAACCCGGACATGGAGTTCCTGAAGCTGGACGACGAGTCGAAGGCCCCACTGGCCGGCTGGCCGGAGTTCTTCGACGGCTCGGACAAGACGCCCGAGGGCGGGCCGCCGAAGCGCGGGTTCTACAGCGTCTACCCGATCAAATCAGTCAAACCCGGTGCGACGGTCGTGGCGACGTTCGGCGACCCGGCGGCAAAGCTGGACGGCAAGGACCACCCGTGGCTGGTGACGCAGCAGTTCGGCAAGGGGCGGGTGGTGTTCGTCGGGTCGTCGGAGCTGTGGCGGCTGCGGGGGTACAAGGACGTGTACTACGAGCGGTTCTGGACGAAGCTGGGGCGGTACGCGTCGGCCGGCGGGCGGACGCGGCAGAACCGCCGCGGCGTGCTCGTCATGGGCCGGCAGTTCACGGCCGGGCAGTACGTCCGGGTCGAGGCGCAGCTGTTCGGCCCGAGCCTGGAGCCGCTGCCGAAGGCGACCAAGCCGAAGCTGGTGATCGCCCCGGCCGAGGGCGGGGAGCGGCGGGAAGTGGAGATGGCGGCCAAGCCCGGCCAGGGCGAGTGGGCCGGGTGGTTCCAGGGGCGGTTCCTCGTCCCGAAGGCCGGGGACTACAAGCTGGAGCTGCCGATCCCGTCGTCGGCCGACGTGCTCAAGGGCAAGTTCGCGGTCAAGGAGTCCAACCCCGAGCTGGACAACACCCGCCCGGACCCGGCCGCCCTGGCGGCGCTGGCTGGCGAGTTGGAGGAGGTCAAGGGCCGGCTGAAGGACGCCGACTACGAGGCGCTACGGGCCCGGCTGCGGGGGCCGAAGGCGTCGGCGGCGGAGAAGCTGGAGCCGAAGCCGGACGGGTCGTCGGCGACCGGGGCGGAGTCGGCGAAGTTGTTGTTCCCGCTGCCGGCGGCGGACAGCATCCCGCCGTGCCTGACGGCGGTACCGCCGCAGGTGTCCCGCAACCGCGGGCCGGTGGACGACCTGTGGGACGACGGGCCGACGCTCGGCCACACAGAGGACGGCAAGCCGATCGAGGTGGCGACCCTGCTATTCGTGGTGGTCGGGCTGTTGTCGGCGGAGTGGCTGGGCCGCAAGCTGCTGCGGCTGGCGTGAGGGATTTGGTGAGATTCCAGCCGCGCATCGGAATGAGGAGCAAAGCCGAGGGAAAGAAATGGCAACCGTAACCAGACCAGCGCTGGCAATGCCCGCCGCACCTTCGGCAGCCGCCGAGGAGTTCGACGGCGTTTGGCGGTTGAGTGTGGACCGATACCATGCGATCATCCGGGCCGGCATTCTCACCGAAGACGACCCGGTGGAGCTGCTCGAAGGCGTGTTGGTCCAAAAGATGCCCAAGAATCCCGCCCATGTGACCGCGAAGCGCCTGCTCAGAAAAGCCCTGGAGCGCATCGTCCCGGCAGGCTGGATCGTGGACACCGAGGATCCGGTCACAACGAAGGACAGCGAACCGGAACCGGACATCGTGGTCATTCGGGGCACGGATCTGGATTTCGCCGACCGCCACCCCGGGCCGAAAGACACAGCCCTGGTCGTCGAAGTCGCCGATTCCTCACTCCGCCGGGACCGTGGTCAGAAGAAGCGCCTTTACGCTCGCGCCCGGGTCCCCGAATACTGGATCGTCAACCTGATCGACCGCCAGATCGAAGTGTACGCCGAACCGACCGGGCCGGGCCGCAAGCCGGATTATCGCAAACCGACTATCTACTCCGCGGCCGGCGTTGTCCCCGTCGTGATCGACGGCCGCCAAGTCGGTCGTCTCACCGTCGCCGACCTGCTGCCCTGAACCCGAGCGACCCCGACATGGCCACCGCGACCCCGCCGCCCGCCGCCCGCCGAGCCGAGCCCAACCCGGCCGTCCTGCACCCGCTCGACCGCCTCCGCGGCACCATCCGCCGGTACGTCGCGCTCGAAGGGCTGGCCGTCCTGTGCCTGTACCTGGCGCTGTGGTTCTGGCTGGGGCTGCTGTTCGACTTCGGCGTGTTCAAGACCCTCGGCCTGGACTGGGTGCAGGAATTGCCCCGGTCGTTCCGCGGCACCCTGCTGGCGGTGCTCGCCGGCGGGCTGGTCGCCGTCCTGGCGGTCAAGGTCGTCCGCCGGCTCATGGTCGAGTTCCGCCCGGACGCCCTGGCCCTGGTACTCGAACGCCGCTTCCCCGACGTGCTCGGCGACCGGCTCATTACGGCGGTCGAGCTGGCCGACCTCGACCGGGCCGCCGAACAGGGCTACTCCCGGGCCATGATCGAGCAGACCGTCCGCGACGCCGCCGAACGCGTCGGCACCGTGCCGGTCCACGAGGTGTTCAACTGGCGGCGGCTGCGGGTGATGTGGACCTGGGTCGCCGGGTTGACGGTCGGGTTGCTCGTGCTGATCGCAGCCGTCTACAGCCTGGCCACCAAGACCCACCCGTTCCGCGACTTCGCCGTCCGCTTCCGGGACGTGGCCGCCATCTGGACCGAGCGGAACGTCCTGTTGCAAAACACCATCTGGCCGCGGCGGGCCTACGTGGAGCTGCTCGACTTCCCGGCGTCCGGCGACCTCCGCATCGGCCGGGACGCGCCGTCGCCGCGGCTGCGGGTCAAGGCCGTCAAGTGGCTAATCGCCGACCCGCGCGCGCCGGAGGGCTGGCGGGCCGCCCTTTGGGATGACCTCACCCCCGAGCTGGCCGGCGGACCAGTCCCGAAGCTGCCCAAGTCGCTGCTCGCCACTGAATTCGGAGAACTTGCCATTCCTGGTGCGGATGGCGTACCGGTGACGCACCGCGTCAGGGTGATTGACCCGCCCGGCGGCAGCCCACCGTGGACGCTTGACCGCGTCAACCTGCTCTTGGACCAGCCGGAGGTCCGCGCCCGGCTCAACGCCGGCCTGTCGCGGGACGATTACGCGAACCTCATGGCGCTCTTCGAGGAACGATTGCCGGCGACGGCGGCCGAGCCGGGCATGGGCCGGCGGTTCCGCCAGCTCGACGTGCCGGAGCGGGTCGAGGTCGCCTACTGGGGGGCGAAGACGTCCAACGAGATGCCGCTGCCGCTGGGCCACGACCAGGAGTACGCCGGTCCGCTCACCGACCTGCGGGAGTCGGTCAAGTTCCGCGTCCGAGCGCGGGACTACACGACGCCGGCCAACTCGATCACCCTCGTCCCGCCGCCGATGCTCACCCGGTTGACCCGGGACGAGCTGCAGCCGGCCTACCTGCACCACCGCCCGCCACTGGACGGCGGCGCGGCCGCGCTGAAGGGCCGCAGGCAGCACTTGCCCGACCGCGGCGTGTCGTTGTCCGGGCCGGTGTCGCAGTTCAGCGTGCCGGCCGGTACCGACGTCGAACTATCCGGACAGGTGGACAAGCCGCTAGTGCGGGCCGCGCTGCGGCCGCGGACGGCCAAGGGGGCTACGGCCGCCGAGGCGGTCACTCTGAAATTGACCGACGACAACCTCGGCTTCCGCCACCGGTTCGCCGCCGTCACGGCCGACCAGGATTTCGACCTGGAGTTCACCGACACGGACAACGTCCAGTCCCGCCGGCACGTCCGCATCGAGCCGGTCAAGGACGGCCCGCCGCGCGTCAACGTCCTGATCGAGGGCATCCGCAAGACCGCCCAGGGGTACATGGTCACCCCGGTCGCGCTGATCCCGGTCGTCGGCACGGTGGCGGACAACGCCGGCATCGACAAGGTCGAGTACAGCCTGACGGTGCAGCGGCTGGAGTCGGCCGCGACGATCGGGGCGCAGGCGGCGACCGCGGCCGGGGCCGTCCTGCACTTCGCCGGCCTGGACCCGGCCAGCCTCATCGGCGGCACCGTCGCCACGAGCGAGGTCAACCGCCTGCTCTCGACCGGGCCGGAGCCGAAGCCGGTCACATTTCCGCTGCGGTCGTTCGAGGAGGTCATCGCCGAGCGGAAGCTCAAGGACGTGCTGCTCGCCGAGCTGGAGCGGCGACTGACGCAACCGCCGGCGGAGCGGTCGGCCCTGGTGCCGCAGTTCGAGGTCAAGCCGCAGTACGAGGGGCTCGACCTTCGCGACCGGCTGCCGGACCTGGCGGTGAAGGAGGCCGGCCAGATCCAGCCGCGGTATCGCATCCGCATGACGGTGACCGCGACGGACAACAACGTCGAAACCGGCCCCGGCGTCGGCCCGAACAAGGAGCCGCCGTTCACGGTGCTGGTGGTCCCCGAGGGCGACCTGCTCATCGAAATCGCCAAGGAGGAGCAGGGGCTGCACTTCAAGCTGGAGGACACGGTCGGCCGGCTGAAGGACGCCCGGCTGCGGGTGGACAAGCTGGCCGAGGAGCTGCCGACCCTGCCGGACGCGCAGATGCCCACGATGGCCCTCCGCGCCCAGGAGGTGCAGGACGCGACCGGCAAGGGCCGGGACGTGGTCCAGGAGGTGCTGACCGACTACAGCCGGCTGCTGCGGGAGATGGAGCTGAACCGGGTGATGCCGAAGCTGGTGGAGAAGGTGAAGGGCAACATCACCATGCCGCTGGAGGGGGCGCTGCGGGTGGAATTCGTCAAGGCGGAGGAGGCCCAGGACGCCTATCGCAAGACGCTGGAGGCCGGCCGCAAGCCGGACGCCGCCGCCACCAAGCAGGTGCAACAGACGCTCGACCAGCTCATCGACCGGCTGTCGCAGGTCATGGACGCGATGGGCGAAGTCGCCACCATCAACCAACTGATCACCAAGCTCCGGGAGATCGAGAAGGGCCAGGAGCAGGACATCGGCCGCATCCTCAAGAAGATGCGGGAGGATAAGGAAGCGGATTTGCAGAAGGTCCTGGACAGCCTGGACGTGCCCGAGAAGAAGAAGTAGCGTCGGCGACCGAACCTTCTTGCCCAGACCGCAAAGTCGCGTTCAAGGATGAGAGGAAAATGAGAAGCGCTGTGCGCAATTCCGCGTGACATCGGCGGTGAAAACACGGTAAGATTGTTAAGGAATGGCCGGGCGCTCGTCATACCCCGGGCCGGCCGCCGACCCCTCTCCCTCCGCCGGCGGCCGATCCGGGTGTCGAGGTTCGTTGTTTTCGCCACCGGGGCGGCCGCCCCTCGGGAACCTTCCCATGTCGCGCGTCCTCGCCGTCATCACCGCCACGTTCCTGGCCGCGACCGTCGCCGTCCGCGCCGCCGACGCCCCCAAGCCGGCCGGCGACCAGGGCACCCAGAAGGACAAGCAGCAGGCCGCGTTCGAGCAGGAGCGGCTGCGGCGGGAGTTCTCCGCCTTCCAGCAGTCGCTCCTGACGCTGGCCCAGCGGTACGAGAAGTCGGCCAAGCCCGAGGACCGCGAGAAGGCCCTGGTGCTCCGCCAGGCGATCGACCTGGCCGCCAAGGAGGGGGTGGACAACCAGTTCAACAAGCTGGTCGCCACCCTGACCGCCTCCGGCATCTCGCTCCAGGACATCAACGCCGCCATCGGCCAGAACCAGCAGCTGACCCGGACGCTGCGGGAGATGATCGACATCCTCCTGACCGACAACCAGACGGCCAAGCTGAAGGAGGAGCAGCGGCGGCTGCAGGACTTGCTCAAGCAGCTCGAGAAGGTCATCCGCGAGCAGAAGCTGGAGCGGTCGAAGACCGAGTCCGGCCGGCTGGACGGGGCCGAGCTGGCCAAGAGCCAGGGCAAGGTCACCGACCAGACCAAGAAGCTGTCCAAGGACATGGGCAACGGCAAGAACGCGAAGGACGCCAAGGGCGAGGCCAAGGGCGCGGGCAAGGACGGCAAGCCGAAGGTGGAAGGCAAGGACGACACCAAGCAGGCCAAGGGCGACCCGAAGGGCGGCGATCCGAAGAAGGGCGACAAGGACGCCAAGGGCGAGCAGCAGGCCAAGGGCGGCGAGCCGAAGGGCGGCAAGCCGGGCGAGGCCGAGGCCAAAGGCGGCGAGCCGAAGGACGCCCAGGGCGAGGGCAAGCCGAAGCCGGGCGACCCCAAGGACTCCAAGAACCAAAAGAACGACCCGGGCGAGAACAAGGGCAAGCCCGAGGGCAAGGGCGAGCCGAAGCCGGGCGAGGGCGACGGCGAGGCCAAGGGCCAGCCGAAGCCGAACCAGGGCCAGCCACAGCAGGGGCAGCCGCAGCAGGGCCAGCCGAAGGGCGACGGCCAACAGCAGGACGGCCAGCCCAACGGCCAGCAACAGCCGCAGCAACCGCAGGACGAGGCGACACCGGGCCGCAAGCAGGTCCAGGACGCGATCGAGAACCAGGGCGACGCCGAGAAGAACCTGAAGAAGAACGACAAGCCGAAGGCGTCCGGCGACCAGGACGAGGCGATCAAGAACCTGGAGGAGGTCCGTAAAGAGATCGAGCGGCGGCTGAAGCAGCTCCGCGAGGAGGAGTTGGAGCGGCTGCTGGCCAATCTCGAGGCCCGCTGCCGGAAGATGCTCGAGATGCAGATCGGCGTCTACGAGGGGACCAAGCGGGTCGCCGCCGCGATCCAGGCGAACGAGGGCCAGAAGGCGAGCCGCAACGAGGACCTCAAGGCCGGCGAACTGTCCGCCACCGAAGGGGTGATCGTCGCCGAGGCGAACAAGGCGCTACAGCTCCTGGAAGAGGACGGCACGGCCGTTGCGGTGCCGCAGGTGTTGGAGCAGTGCCGCGACGACATGCGGACCGTCCAGGGGCGGCTGTTCAAGACGGACGTCGGCCCGTTCACGCAGCAGGTCGAGGAGGAGATCATCGCCGCGCTCAAGGAGGTGATCGAGGCGCTCAAGAAGCAGCAGCAGGAGCTCAAGGACAAGAAGGACCAGCCGCCCCCGCCCGGCGGCGGTAGCATGTCGCCGCAGGCATTGATTAACATGCTGGCCGAGCTGAAGATGCTGCGGTCGTTGCAAGTCCGGGTCAACCAGCGTACCATTTCGTACGGCAAGCAGACCCAGGGCGAGCAGACGGACGACTCCACCGTTCAGGGCGAGCTGCGGAAGCTGGCCGAGCGGCAGGTGAAGATCGAGAAGGCGACCAAGGACATCGCCACCGGCAAGACCGCCGGCGGGCAACCTTGAGTATAGACAAGCCCACCCGTCGCACCGGGTGGGTAACCCCTAGCGGGAGGTGACTGCGGTGAGCCTGCGAACACGGCTGACGGCCCCGGCGCTCGCCGCCCTCGTGGCGGCCGGCTCGACCGGCCCGGTTTCCGCCGCCGACGCGAAGGCGGCGCCGGCGGTGTACACCTTCGGGACGCTCAAGTCCCCGACCGCCGACGCGGCCCGGGCCCAGGCCCGGGAGTGGCTGACGTCCGTCGGCAAGGCCGACGACGCTGCTTTCGCCGCCATCTGGGACGCGGACAAGCCGCTCCTGGACCGCGTCACCGACACCCTCACCCTCGGCGACCCCGCCGCGGCCAAGCTCCTGGCCGAGGCCCGCGACCCGGCCGCCCCGGCCCCGAAAGAGGCGCCGGCGCTGCTACGGGACGCCAAGTTGCCGCCGTTCTACCGGTACAACCTGGCCCTGGCCTACGCCAAGGCGCTTTCCGGCAAGCGGGTCTACGAGGAGGCGCTGGACGCGCTGAGGGCCGCCGTACCGGAGCAGGTGGTGGACCCGGCCGCGTACTACTTCCACAAGGCCGTCGCCGAGCACGCCCTGATGCAGAAGAAGGAGGCGGTCCACTCGATCGCCCGCCTCTTGGACGACGTGTCCGAGTCGCCGGAGCGGTACAAGATGGTCGCCACCCTCATGTACCTGGACATGCAGTCGTGGAAGGACGACGAGAAGGACCTGACGAACATCGCCAAGCTGATGGACAACAGCGAGCGACGGCTGGACCTGGGCCGGCCCGGGCCGAAGACGCAGGAGATCCAGAAGAAGATCGTCTTCCGCCTGGACGAACTGATTAAGGACGTCGAGAACCAGATGAAGAACGGCGGCGGGCAGGTACAGTGCCCCGGCGGCGGCCGGCAGCCCGGCCCCGGCAGCAACCAGCCGAACGCGCCGATGCCGGACAGCAACATCGCCACCAACTCCGGCCCCGGCGTGGTGGACCAGAAGAAGCTCCAGAATCTGGCGCAGAACTGGGGCAAGCTGCCGGAGAAGGAGCGGGCCAAGGCGATGATGGAGCTGACCAAGGACCTGCCGCCGCGGTACCGCGAGGTGATCGAGAACTACTTCAAGACCCTGGCCCGCAGCCAGGGGCAGTAACAACAGCCGGTGAGGAGTGAGGAGGGGGGAGTGAGGAGGAAGAAATCCTCTCCTCACTCCCCCCTCCTCACTCCTCACTGTTTCTGAGGCTTGCATGTCCGCGACCGCTCTCGCCGCGCTACTGGCCCTGTCCGCCGGAGCCGACGCCCAGACGCTGGCCGGCAAGACCGTCTCCGGCGACCTGGTCGGCCTGGACCGGCAGACGGCCATCCTTCGCACCGCCGCCGGCGACACCGTCCGCGTCCCGGTCGCCGACCTGCTCCAACTTACTCTGCCGCCGACTGAGCCCCCGCCCAAGGGGGCGCACACGGCCGTCGAGCTGACCGACGGGTCGGTCCTGCTCTGCTCCGCCGTCGCCGTCAAGGGCGACACGTTCGAGCTGACCATGATCGATAACGTCCCGGTCAAAGTGCCGACGACGGCCGTGTTCACCGTCCTGCGCGACGCCCACGACCCGAAGGTCCGCCAGGAGTGGCAGGACTTCCTGACCAAGCGGGGCCGGCTGGACATGGTCGTGGTCCGGTCCGACGAGAAGCTCAACGGCCTGGAGGGGACCTTCGGCCCTGGCACCGGCGACGCCATCGAGTTCACGCCCAGTGCCACCGGCCAGAAGCGGTCGGTCCGCCTGGCCCGGGCCCAAGGGCTGATCTTTGTGCAGAAGCCGAACGCGGACGCCCCGGCCCCGCTGTGCAAGGTCACCGACGCCGTCGGCAACCTGCTCGTCGCCGCCGACGTGGTGCTCAACGCCGACGGGCTGACCGTCACCACCGTCAGCGGCGTCCGCGTCACCCTGCCGGACGCCAAGCGGCTGGCGAAGCTCGACTTCAGCAAGGGCAAGCTGGCTTACCTGTCCGAGTTGACCCCGACCCGCCAGGCGGTGACGCTGGCCACCGAGGACGACGACCTGTACGCCCGGTTCGTCCGCTACCGCAAGGACAGCAACCTGGACAACCAACCCTTGAAGCTCGGCGGCAAGCAGTACGCCAAGGGGATCGCCCTGCACGCCGGGACGCAGCTCGCCTACACCATCGGCGGCGACTACAAGGAGTTCCGGGCCGTCCTCGGGGTGGACGACGGGGTGGAGACGGAGAGTCGGGTCGAGGTCGTGATCGAGGGGGACGGGCGGGAGCTGTTCCGGGGGCAGACGAGCCGGAAGGACCCGCCGCGGCCGCTGGCGCTTGACGTCCGCGGGGTGCGGGAGTTGCGGGTCACCGTCCGGGCCACCGGCCTGCTGGACTTCGGCGACCAGGTCGTCCTGGCGGACGCCAAAGTGAGCAAGTGACCCCGTCGGTCGTCATATCATAAGAGAATCACCGTCCGGCGACGCTTCCGCCGAGCGCCGCGAACCAGGTTGGGTCCCACCATGCGCCGCACCCTCGCGTTGGCCGCCGCCCTGATTCTCGCCGGTGTCGCCGCCGCCGACCTGTCCGCCGTCAAGCAGGCCGAGGCCCGCCGCGTCGAGGTGATCGCCAAGGTCCGCCCGGCCGTGGTCGCCGTGTTCTCGCAGAACATGGACGGCGGCGGGTCCGGCGTCATCATCGATCCCGCCGGGTTCGCCCTGACCAACTTCCACGTCGTCGACGAGGGCAAGGCGTTCAAGTGCGGCCTGGCCGACGGCGTGTTGTACGACGCCGTCGTCGTCGGCCTGGACAAGGTCGGCGACGTGTCGCTCATCAAGCTGCTCCCCAAAGAGAAGGTCAAGGACAAGGACGGCAAGGAGGTGGACAAGCCGTTCCCGTTCGTCCCGCTCGGCGACAGCGACAAGATTCAGCCCGGCGACTGGTCGCTGGCGATGGGCAACCCGTTCCTGTTGGCCACCGACTTCACCCCGACCGTGACCTACGGCCTGGTCAGCGGCACGCACCGGTACCAGTACCCGGCCGGGACGCTCCTCGAATACACCGACTGCATCCAAATCGACACGTCCATCAACCCCGGCAACTCCGGCGGGCCGCTGTTCAACACCGACGGCGAACTGATCGGCATCAACGGCCGGGGGTCGTTCGACAAGCGGGGGCGGGTCAACTCCGGGGTCGGGTACGCCATCTCGATCAACCAGATCAAGAACT
This sequence comes from Gemmataceae bacterium, assembly GCA_036406755.1. Lineage (GTDB taxonomy): Bacteria > Planctomycetota > Planctomycetia > Gemmatales > Gemmataceae > DASXAN01. The sequence goes on along the minus strand of DASXAN010001141.1, from coordinate 2,184 downwards.
TCCTCGGCCACCTGTACGCCGGCATCGACACCGACCACGCCACCCTCGGGGCGGCGGTGAAGACGGCCAGCGACGACGAGGGGCTGATCCCGCACGTGGTGGTGAACACGATCCTCGACGAGGCCGACGCCGCCCGCCGCGGGCTGCTGCCGGACGACGAGCTGGTGGAGTTCGCCGGCCGGCCGGTGGACTCAGTCAACCAGTACAAGAACGTGCTGGGCATCTACCCGAAGGGCTGGCGGCTACCACTGACCTACCGCCGGGACAACAAGAAGCACGAGATCCTCGTCCGGCTGATGGGCGTGCTGCCCAAGGAAATGCAGGAGGGCGGCGGGCGGCGGCCCCGCCAGCGGCCGCGGCCGGGCGAGCCGCAGCCCCGCCCGGGCCAGCCGCAGCCCCCGCCGCCGGGCGAGCGGCCGGAGGCGCCCAAGGCCGACTCGCCGGCGCTGAAGCTGTACAAGGCCAAGGCCGGGTTCGCCAACTTCTACTTCAACGAGCTGGCCCAGAAGAAGCTGCTCGACGGGTTCGGCAAGCACGGCGACTTCGCCCCGCTGACCGGCGCCTGGCGGCTGGAGGGCGAGCTGAAGAAGAAGGACGGCCCGGCCACGCCGGTCAAGCTCGAAATCACGGACCAGCCCGGCGAGGAGGGCAAGGGCACGAAGACGGTTGTGAAGCTGAACCTCGGCGGCCTGGACTACAGCCTCGACCCGCTCAAGTCCAACCAGGACGTCCGGGACATCAAGGACCCGCCCGGCAGCGGCGGCCTTCTGATGGCGGTGTACCACTACCACCGCCTGCTGACGCAAGGGGCGAAGGGGTTCGAGGGCGGGTTCAGCCACGGCGGGGCGGAGCCGTTCTACCCGCCCAGGGCGGACGGGTCGGCGCCGGCCCGGCTCGGCGACCTGCGGACCGACACGGAGGTGCTGCACACCGAGCACGCGGCCGTGCACGGCAAGTGGTACTTCGCCAAGGGCGACCAGAATCTACTCGGTTTCGAGGTGACAATCACCAAGGACGACGACCCGTGCGAGCTGTACCTGGGTGACTACCGGCCGGTGGACGGCCGGCAGCTGCCGCACCGGATCGCGATCGTGTACGGGAACGACGCCTACGGCGTGCTGACGGTCAAGGACTACAAGTTGGCGGCCAAATAATGGGGCCCATGCGACCTATGCGACGGATCACACTGGCTTTGATCGGGGCCGTGGCGGTCGCCGCCCCGGCGGCGGCCCAGGCCCCGTTCCACGACGTCAGCAAGCAGGTCAACCGCAAGCTGGTCAAGGTGTTCGGCTCCGGCGGGTTCCGCGGGCTGGTCGCCTACGGCACCGGCGTCGTCGTCTCCCCCGACGGGTACGTGCTGACCGCCGCCAGCCACCTGCTCGACACCCCCGACCTCCGCGTCCACCTGTCCGACGGCCGGCGGTGCCAGGCGAAGGTCGTCGTCATCGAGCCGGAGCTGGACGCCGCGCTGATCAAGATCGACAAGGTCGATGACCTGCCGTTCTTCGACGTGCTCGCCGCGGCCAAGGCCCCGCGGGCCAAACCCGGCGACTGGGTGCTGGCGTTCTCCAACCAGTTCGAGATCGCCACCCGGGACGAGCCGATGTCGGTCCAGCGGGGCGTCATCGCCGCCTACGCCAAGCTGCCCTTGCAGCGGGGCATCTTCGAGGCCCCGTACCAAGGCGACGTGTACGTCGTGGACGCGATCACGAACAACCCCGGCGCCGCCGGCGGCGCCCTGACCACCCGCGGCGGCGAACTACTCGGCGTCATCGGCAAGGAGCTGCGGAACAGCCTGTCGAACACCTGGGTCAACTACGCCGTGCCGATCGCCGCCAAGGTGGACGTCCGCCAGGGCGAGCACGTGGTGACGGTGTCGCTGCCGGAGTTCGTCGAGAAGGGGATGAAGGGCGAATACAAGCCGACCTCCAAGGAGAAGAAGGAGGAGGGCCAGGGCGGGTACACGGGCATCGTCTTCGTACCGAACGTGGTGGAGCGGACGCCGCCGTACGTCGAGGAGGTGGCGGCCGAGTCGCCGGCGGCGAAGGCCGGGGTCAAGGTGGACGACCTGGTCGTGTACCTGGACGGGGAGCCGGTCGTGAGCATCGCGGCGTTCAAGGAAATGATGTTGAAGACGCGGCCGGGGACGGTGGTGAAGCTGGAGGTCCGTCGCGGGGACAAGCT
>DASXAN010001140.1:0-1730 GCA_036406755.1 Gemmataceae bacterium | reverse complement strand
GGGCGGCGGTGCGGCCGTTCGTCGAGCGGCACCGGATCACGTACCGGGTGCTTCTCGGTGGCGAAGAGGTTTTCCAGCGGTTCGACGGCTACGCCCTGCCGTACAGCGTGCTGCTCGACGGGTCGCAGCGGGTGGTCAAGGTTTACCGGGGCGCGGTGACGAAGGCGGCGGTCGAGCGGGACGCCCGGGCCGCCGCGGGCGGCTGACCGGCCGCCCCGTCCCGCCCGCGTTTTCACCAGACAGGCGAGGAGAGTGTCATGCGCCGATCCATTTCCCGTGTCGTGAGTCCGGCCGTCCTCTGCCTGGTGGCGGGGGGGCTCGGCGGGCTGATCGTGAAGGACTCGCTCCTGCCGGCCCGTGGCGGCGAGTCGCCGGCCGCCCCGGCCCGGGCCCCGGCACCCGCCCCGAAGCTGGCCGTGCGGGTCAGCCCGGACGCGCCGGCCGCCTACGCCCCGGACTGGGAACAGCCGTACCCGCAGTACCAGCCGGTCGGCAAGGTGCTCCAGCCGTGCCCGCCGCTGAAGGCCGGCGAAATCCCGCCGCAGGACCTGTCCGTCTTCGGCGGCGCCGGCAAGTCGTCGTTCGCCTCCGTCGACGACGTGGCGGACTTCGCGGAGTTCTACCGGATGTGCTCGGAGAACAAGCCGCGGGTGATGGAGGAGCGGCAGAAGTACATGGCCCGGCGGTACGACTTCACCGGGGCCGTCACCACCGAGGCGACGATGACCCGCGGCAAGCCGCTGCCGGTCGGGCCGGTCGTCCGGCTGCCGGACGCGGTCCCCGGCTGGGAGCAGTTCGCCGACCTGACGCCCGACCAGATCCGCGCGCGGAACCTGTTCCCGCTCGGGTTCCGGCCGCTGTCGCACCCGCTCCAGTCGATCGGCCACCAGCTGTTCCCGCAGGCCTGGACCAAGGCCCACCCGGAGCACGAGCGGTTCGACGTCGACTTCGACATCCCCGACGCCTACCTGCCGGAGTTCCCACCGCCGTTGTTCCTGACCACCCGCCCCGACCTGGGCGACGTGTCCCGCGGGTACGAGGTCACGCACGCCAACTACCGCGAGCTGTTCGACGGCATCATCACGCCGGAGCAGCTCGAGGGGCTGCGGCTGCTGGTCACCAAGTTCCCGACGACGTGGTTCAACCAGACCAAGCACCGGGTGACGGCCAACCCGTCCCGCGGGACGGCGTGCTTCGACTGCCACGTCAACGGGCACACCAACGGCGCGATCGCCATGGACCCGGCCGTCCGGCCGACGCTGTTGCGGCCTCGCGTGGACACGCCTTCCCTGCGGGGCAACCACAACAACCTGGTGTTCAGCTCCCGCCGGTCGATCCGGTCGCTGGACCATTTCGCCGAGGTCGAGGAGTACTTCGACGGCGACATCGCCCTGCAGCCGCAGCTCGGCGGCCGGCAGCTCGACCGCCCCTCGACCAACCGGATGGGCGACTTCAATTCGATCGTCGCCTGGCCGCCGGCCCCGAAGCTGGACCGGCTCGGCCGGCTCATCCCGGAGAAGGCGACGCCGGCCGAGCTGCGGGGCGAGAAGCTGTTCAACACCAAGGCCCGCTGCGCGACGTGCCACCCGGCGCCGTTCTACACGGACAACCAGCTGCACGACCTGCGGGTCGAGGAGTTCTACAGCGGCCGCGCCGAGGGTTGGGTGAAGACCTTCTCCCTCCGCGGCATCAAGGACAGCCCGCCGTACCTGCACGACGGCCGGCTGCCG
>DASXAN010001139.1:0-6350 GCA_036406755.1 Gemmataceae bacterium | reverse complement strand
CGTCTCCCGCAGCGACGTGGACGCGGCCCGGTAGTCGCCGGCCCCGTCGGCGACGAAGACGACGTGCGTCGGCGGCACCGGCAGGACCGGGGCGGCCGAGTCCCGCGGCAGCATGGCGCACGCCGGGGCCAGGACGGCGGTGAGGATCAGGAGGTTGGCGGACGGTCGGCGCACGGCGCACCCTCTCCGCTCGCCGGACGACCGGCGGGGTGGGGAACAATAGCGAGGCCGGGCGGCCGGTGCAACCGCAACGCCGCCGGCGGGAATGGCTCATTCAATCCCGCGGTGGGAACTGTAAACCAATCGCAACACCTGAGAGAATCTGCCCGACCGCAGGAACACAGGCCGCAACATTTGTTTTGCCAGTAGCTTCCGGTCGATCGCCGGTAATTCTGCCGATTGGCCGACGTTTTTCTTGCTTTCCCTCAAGTCATCGGCTCTAATGGCCACACCTCAATCCGGTTGACCGCCCTTCTGATTCTCGCCTGTCCCTAGTTGGGCGACCGTCGTGGCGTCAGGCCGCGCCCGCTCCGATCCGTCCGCGCCGAGGAGGACTCCATGAGGCGCTTCACCCGTTCGTTCCTGTCCACGATCCGGCAATCCGCGGCCCGTCGGATCAAGCGGCCGCTCCCGGCCCGCCGCCGGCCGCTGACGCTCGAATCGCTGGAGGCCCGGCTGACGCCCGACACGGCCATCGCCACCATCGGCGCCCTGCCGGCCACACCGTCCGCGTGACGTTCGACGGCGTCATCTCCGACCCGCTCACCAAGGGGATCACCCAGGTCTACAACTCCGGCTCCGTGTCCGGCACCGGGTTCACCACGTTCAGCACCGGCACTGCCACCAACAACAACACGCCGACGCAGACGGCCGTGGACCGCGCCCCGATGGTGGCCGGCGTGTTCGTCCGCGGGTCGGCGTGGGCCCCGGGCTACCTGACCGCCCTGCAAACGGCCGGCCTCGGCAGTTCCACCTTCGGCTACCAGATCCCGACCGGGGCGAACCAGCTCGCCACCCTGCCCTGGACGAACCTCGACCGCGTCTCTGTCCGCTTCACCGAGAACGTCAACGTCGCGGCCGGCGACCTGCAAGTCCTCGGGGCGAACGTCCCGACCTACGCCCTGAACGCCGCCGGCTTCAGCTATGACGCCGCCACCTTCACCGCCACCTGGGCGCTCACCGCCCCGGTCGCCGCCGACAAGCTCCGCCTGGTGCTCAACTCGGCCAACGTGACCCAGGTCAACCCGACCAACGCCGCCGACCGCAAGGCGCTCGACGGCGAGTGGATCGACGGCACCGCCACCGGCACTTCCGGGGACGGTTCCCCGGGCGGGAACTTCGCGTTCCAGGTCAACGTCCAGCCGGGCGACGTGGACAACAGCGGCGGGGTCAACACGTCCGACCTGCTCCTGATCCGCCAGGCGTTCGGCACCACCCAGGCGCTTCGCGATGTGAACGGGGACGCGGCCATCGACATGGGCGACTACAACGCCGCCCGGGGCCTGATGTTCTCGGCCCAGCCGGCCGGCAACCCCGGCGGCACCCCCGGCAGCGGCTGGGTGGCGGCGACCGCCCCGACGCCGCCGACGCCCGGCCCGGCCGGCACCACGGTCACGGCCGTCAACGCGGCCACGCTGCTGACCGACCTGGACGGCGACGCGCAGGCCGACCCCGGCGACACCGTCCGCTACACGGTGACGATCGTCAACAACGGGGCGGCCGCGTCGAACGTCGTGCTCACCGCCCCGCTCGACACGCACATGTCGCTCGTCAACAACTCGGTCGTCATCGCCCCGGACAGCGCCCCGACGCTGACCGCCCTGGAGAGCACGCCGATCGCCTTCACCGAGAACGGGGCGGCGACAGCGGTCACGTCCACCGTCGTCGTCGGCGACGCCGACGACACGATGCTGACCGGGGCGACGGTGCAGATCACCGGCAACTACCAGTCCGGGGCGGACGTGCTGGCATTCGCCAACCAGAACGGCATCACCGGCTCGTTCAACGCCACGAACGGGACGATGACCTTGACCGGCACGACGACGCTGGCCAACTACCAGACGGCCCTGCGGGCGGTCACCTACCAGAACACGAGCGACAACCCGAGCACGCTCCAGCGGACGCTGACGTTCCTGGTCACGGACGGGTTGGGGACTAGCAGCACGGCCGTCACCCGCGCGATCAACGTGACGGCCGTCAACGACGCCCCGACGCTGACCAGCCTGGAGGGCACCGCCCTGACGTTCACCGAGGACGACCCGGCGACGGCGGTGACGAGCACGATCTCGTCGGCGACGTGGACAACACGACCCTGGCCGGGGCCACCGTCCAGATCACGGGCAACTACCAGAACGGCCAGGACGTGTTGAGCTTCGCCAACACGGCGAACATCACCGGCTCGTTCGACGCCGCCAGCGGCAAGATGACGCTCACCGGCACGGACACGCTGGCGAACTACCAGGCGGCCCTGCGGGCGATCAAGTACCAGAACACCAGCCAGAACCCGAACACCTCCGCCCGGACGCTGACGTTCCAGGTGAACGACGGGGCGGCGGCCAACAACCTGAGCAACGCCCCCACCCGCGGCATCACCGTCGTCTCGGTCAACGACGCCCCGACGCTGACCGGCTTGGAGGGCACGGCCCTGGCGTACAACCAGAACACCGGCCCGGCGGCGGTCACGTCGGCGATCGTCGTCAGCGACGTGGACAGCGCCAACCTGACCGGGGCGACGGTGTCGGTCTCGGCCGGGTACGTCAACGGCCAGGACACGCTCAGTTTCACCAACCAGCTCGGCATAACCGGCAGCTTCAACGCCACCACCGGCGTGCTGACGCTCACCGGCACGACGACCCTGGCCAACTACCAGACCGCCCTGCGGGCCGTGCAGTTCACCAACACCACCGGCAGCACCACGTCCAAGACCATCTCCTTCCAGGTCAACGACGGGGCCGGGGTGAACAACCTGAGCGCGACCGTCAGCCGCAACATCACGATCAACCGGGCGCCGACGGTGACGGGCGAGAGCTACAGCGCCGTCGGCAACACGCCGCTGCTCGTCGGCATCGCCCAGGGCAGCACGGCGGCCGTGGTCGTCAGCGGCAGCGTGCTCAGCAACGACTCCGACCCCGAGGGCAACACCCCGATCTCGATCAACGGCTCGACCGCCGCATCGTCCGGCACGGTGACGCTGAACAACGACGGGACGTTCACCTACAGCCCGGCCGCCGGCTTCTCGGGCACGGCGACGTTCACCTACACGGTCAAGGACGTGCTCGGGGCGATCTCCCAGCCGGCGACGGTCAGCATCGCCGTCGGCACGAAGGTGTGGTACGTGGACAACAGCGGGGCCAACGGCGACGGCCGGGCGGCTACGCCGTTCAACACGCTGGCCAACGCCTCGACCGCGTCCGGCACCGGCGACATCATCTTCGTCAACACCGGCAGCGGCAGTTACACGGCCGGGGTCACGCTCAAGCAGAACCAGTCGCTCATCGGCCGAGGCGTCGCCCTCCAGGTGGACCCGGACGGCGGCGGGTCGGCCCCGACGTTCACGCTGCTGGCCGCCGGCACCGCCCCGATCCTGACGACGACCGCCGCGGGCACGGCCGGCGTGACGCTCAACAACACGGCCGGGAACGTGAACACCATCCGCGGGCTGACGATCGGTAGCACGACCGGGGCCGGCATTTTCGGCAGCAACTTCGGCACGCTGAACGCCGACACCGTGGCGATCAATCTGGTCACCACCGGTCGCACCGGGCAAATCCTCGACCTGACGACCGGGGCGGTCAGCGCGACGTTTACCAACCTGACGACGACCAGTGCCGCGACCGGCGTCAACCTGGTCGGCCTGACCGGCACCCTGACCGCGTCGGCCGGGGCGATCAGCGGCGTGAGCGGGACGGACTTCAACGTCGGCAGCGGCACGGCCTCCATCACCTTCGGCGGGACGATCACGAACACGGCCGGCAATTCGGTCGTGGTCAGCGGCCACACCGGCGGGACGGTCACGTTCTCCGGGGCGATCAGCGACACCGGGTCGGGCATCTCGCTGACCAACAACACTGGGGCGACGGTCGCGTTCTCCGGCGGGCTGAGCCTGAACACCGGGGCGAACGCCGCCTTCACCGCGACCGGCGGCGGCACGGTCAACGTCACGGGCACCAATAATGCCGGAAACACCACGCCGCTGACCACGACGGTGATCAACATCGCCAACACGACTATCGGGTCGAGCGGCGTGACCTTCGTGAAGGTTTCGACAACCGGGGCCGCCAGCGGCATCATTCTAAACACGACCGGTTCCGGCCCATTCACGATCACCGGCGACGGCGGTGCCGCCAATAACGGGTCTGGCGGCGTCATCCAAGGTTCCTCCGGCCCCGGCATCAACCTGACTTCGACCGGGCCGGTCAGTCTCGGCTACATGAATGTGCAGAACGGCGGCGACGACGGCATTCGCGGGTCCGGTGTCGCAGGCTTCACGCTCAACCGCTCGAACGTCACCCTCAACGGCAACGCCGTCGGCGAGCGCGGCATCGAGATGACTCAGCTCAGTGGCTCGGGCGGCATCACCAACTCGACAGTTAGCGGCTCCGCCGAGCATAACGTGATCATCACGAACGACACCGCCAATCTCACCTCGTTCAACGTCACCGGTAGCACATTCTCCACGACCAACTTCACCACCGGCGACGACGGGTTCCAGGTTCTGGACACCGGCAGCGCGTCCATGACGGTGAGCGTCACCGGATGCACGTTCACGGACAACAAGGGCGACCACTTCCAGGCGGCGACCGACGCCGACGCGACCGGGCCGATGAACATCACGTTCAACAACAACACGCTGACCACCACGACGGCCAACGACCCGCTCGTGATCGGCGGCGGCATCACCATCAACACGAGCGGCTCGACCGACATCACGTTCCAGGTCAACAACAACAACATCCAGCAGGCGTTCGACGACGCCATCAACATCAACCTCGACCCGGGCTCCCTCGCAGGGGCGAGCATGAACGGCACGATCTCCGGCAACACCATCGGAACGGCGGGGGTAGTTGATTCGGGCTCGGAAAGCAGCAACGACATCACCGTCGCCTCGAAGGGCCGGGGCACGACGACGATCTCGGTGACCAACAACACCATCCGCGAATGGGGTAACGGATTCGGGGTATTCGTCGGCACGACGGAAGGCTCGTCCAACGTGACCGCGACGGTGACCGGGAACTCGGTCAAGAACGGGGGCACGTTCGCGCTCAACGGCATTCAGATCTCCGCCGGTGCGACGGCCGGGCCACCGGCGGACAACGGTCTGCTCCAGGTGACGCTGACGGGCAACGACGTTACCGGTTCGATGCCCGGCGTCGTCGGCGCCGGCGAGGACATCCGCCTGCGGCAGCGGTTCAGCACGACAATCAAGCTGCCCGGCTACACCGGCGGGAACACGGACACCGCAGCGGTCAATGCATTCGTCGCCGCCAACAACGATCCGGTGGGGGCGACGCCCGCGCCGACCGTCAGCTCGGCGGTCAATTCGCCCCCGGGCGGCGGCTTCATCGGCGGCCCGCCGCTGCTCGCCGCGCCGGGCGGCATCCAGTCCGCCGACCCCCTGCCGCCGCCGCCACCGGCGCTGACGCAGGCCGACCTGGCCCCGATCCTCGCCGAGGCGATCCGCCGCTGGGAGCTGTTCGGCGTCACCCCGGCCGAGGACGCGGCCCTCCGCGCCGTCACCGTCCAGATCACCGACATCGGCGGCGGCTACCTCGGCCAGGCCAAGCTGTTCGGCGCCACGATCACCCTCGACGACGACGCGGCCGGCTTCGGCTGGTTCGTGGACCCGACGCCGCGGGACGACGCCGAGTTCCCGGACGCCGCCTCCGCCACCCGCCTGTACGCCCGCCCCGACCTCGCCCCGGCCGGCCGCATGGACCTGCTCACGACCGTCATGCACGAGCTCGGCCACGTCCTCGGCAAGGACTCCGACTTCGACCCGCTGCACCGTGACGACCTGATGTACGCCTACCTGACGACCGGCGAGCGGCGGCTGCTGGCCGTCAAGGCCGGCGGCTCCGACGCCGTCGATTGGCTCTCCGCCGTGGCCGCGCTGGCCGACACGGCCGACCCGGTCGCCGTCGCGTGACTTCGCCCCGCCCGGGAAGGACCTGCCCGATGAAGACATCTTGGACGATAGCCGCCGTCGGCCTGTGGGCCGCCCTCGCCTCACCGGCCCGGGCCGACGTCGTTACCCTGACGACCACCAACCCGCCGGGCACCCCGCTGACGATGGCCCCGAACGCCACTTCCGGGCTGATGACCGTCGGCGTCGCCAACACGGCCGCCCCGGT
>DASXAN010001138.1:0-5583 GCA_036406755.1 Gemmataceae bacterium | reverse complement strand
CGCGTACCAGGTCATCGACATGGCCCCGCCGACGAGCGGGTACGGTAAGAGTTGCGGCATCGCCGTCGAGACGCCGGGGCCGGCGGACCTGATTTCCGTGGCCCGCGGCGTTCAGGTCGGCAACGGCCCGGGGTACGTCGTCACCCGCGGCCACCGGGCGGACGGCCCGATCGGCTACGAATCGACGCACTACCCGTCCAAGGCCAAGGCCGGCCGGCTGGTGTTGCGCCGGGAAAAGGCCGACATGGTCTGCCTGGCGGCCGACGGCCCGCAGGGGGAATTGCGGGAACTCGTTCGGCTGCCGTTTACGCCGGCGACCGTCAGCAAGGTGCGGCTCTTCGCCGACCCGGGCGAGTCGCACGGTTCGGTGGACGCGCGGTTCACAGAGGTCCAGGTCCGGGCCGTCGAGATCGCGGGCGGCGCGGCCAGGTACGAGCCGCCCCGGCCGTGGAGCCGGTGGTGGTGGGCCGGCCTGGGCGGCGCCGGCGTCGTCGCGGCCGGCGTGGCGACGCTCCGCTACCGGACGGGCCGGTGGCTGTGGTCCCGCGGCGACGATTGACGGGGGTTTCCGTGTTCGATTGCCAGCTCGCCGCCGAACCGGTCGCCGGCGCCGCGGAGCGCGCGGCCCCAGCCGACTTCTTGCTGTCGGTGGTGATTCCGGTCTACAACGAGCGCCGTTGGCTGCCGGAGGTGGTGCGGCGGGTGCTGGCGGCGCCGGTCGCCAAAGAGGTCATCATTGTCGATGACGGCAGCACCGACGGCACCCGCGAATGGCTCCGCGAGGTCGACGGCCGGGACGGCATCCGGGTCGTCTACCAGCCGGCCAACCGCGGCAAGGGGGCCGCCCTCCGCGCGGGGTTCAAGCGGGCCCGCGGCGACGTGATCCTGGTGCAGGACGCCGACCTGGAGTACGACCCGGCGAACTACCCGCGGCTGCTGCGGCCGATCGTCGGCGGGCTGGCCGACGTCGTTTACGGCTCACGATTCCTCGGCGAGACGCACCGCGTCCTGTACTTCTGGCACTCCGTCGCCAACCGCGTTCTGACGACCGTGTCGAACATGTTCACCAACCTGAACCTGACCGACATGGAAACCTGCCACAAGGTCTTCCGCAAAGAGGTGCTCGCCGGACTTAACCTGAAGAGTGACCGGTTCGGGTTCGAGCCGGAGGTGACCGCCAAGGTCGCCCGCAAGGCGAATCCGCCGTGGCGGGTCTACGAGGTGCCCGTCAGCTATTGCGGGCGGACCTATGAGGAGGGAAAAAAAATCGGGGTGAAAGACGCCGTCAGTGCGCTCTGGTGCATCGTCCGCTACTGGGCGGCGGACTAGGCGCCGCGGCCGTCGTGTCGGCCGGCACCGGGCCGGTCGGACCCAGGATGAGTTGGCCACGTCGAACCCTCGCGCGGCCGATGGGCAATCCGTGAGATGAACCTTCGCGTGTCCGATTACCCCGAGACGCGGGCGAGTTTGATCCTCCGCCTCAAGAACGACGCGGACCAGGCGGCGTGGGGCGAATTCGTGGAGATTTACTGGCCGATCGTGTACCGCCTCGCCCGCCGCAAGGGGCTCCAGGACGCCGACGCCGAAGACCTCGCCCAGCAAGTCCTGGCGTCCGTCGCCGCCGCGGTGCACCGGTGGGACCCGGACCGTGCCCCCGCCCGGTTCCGGACGTGGCTGCACCGGATCGCCCGGAATCGGATCATCAACGCCCTCACCCGCCGGAAGCCCGACCGGGCCGCCGGCGGCGATTCGGCCGAGCAAACGTTGGCCGACCAGGCGGCCGGCGGGCCGGACTCGGAACTGCTGCGGGACGAACACCGGCGGGAGGTCCTCCACTGGGCGGCCCGCCAGATCCGAGGGGAATTCGCCCCGGACACCTGGCTGGCATTCTGGCGCACGACCGTCGAGGGCCGGTCGGCCGCGGTCGTCGCCGCCGAGCTCGGAAAGTCGGTCGGGGCGGTGTACACGGCCCGCAGCCGGGTCATGAAGCGGCTGCGCGACAAGGTGTCGGAATGGGACTCGAACGACTGAGGCGAACGACGATGGACGTGCGACAAGCCCCGTGCGACCGGCGGACGATCGAGCGGTTCCTCAACGACGGGCTGTCCGCGACCGAACAGACGGCTTTGGAAACCCACCTCTGCAACTGCCCGGCCTGCCGGCAGTGCCTGGAGGAGCTCGCGGCGGACGGGAGCTTGTGGCAGGACGCCCGGGGCTACCTGTCCGACGTCGACCTCACGGCCGGCGGGGGGTCGGCCGACGCGGTCGCCGAGCCGGAGGCCGACCCCCTTGCCGGACTGCGGCCGCACCTGGCGCCGACCGACGACCCGCGGTTGATCGGCCGGTTCGGCGGCTACGGCATCGTCGGCCTGATCGGCCGTGGCGGGTTCGGCATCGTCTTGAAGGCGTTCGACGCCGCCCTCAACCGCTACGTGGCGATCAAGGTGTTGGGCCCCCACCTGGCGGCCACCGGGGCAGCCCGCCAGCGGTTTGCCCGGGAGGCCAAGGCGGCGGCCGCCGTGGTGCACGATAACGTGATCGCGATCCACGCCGTTGCCGAGACCGACGGCCTGCCGTATTTCGTCATGCCCTACGTCAGCGGCCCGTCGCTGGAACGGCGGCTCCGGGAGACCGGCCCACTCGCCGCCGTCGAGGTCGTGCGGATCGGCAAGCAGATCGCCGCGGGCCTGGCCGCGGCCCACGCGCAAGGGCTGGTTCACCGCGACATCAAGCCGGCCAACATCCTGCTGGCCGAGGGCGTCGAGCGGGTGACGATCACCGACTTCGGCCTGGCCCGGGCGGTGGACGACGCCAGCCTGACGCGTAGCGGCGTCATCGCCGGCACCCCGCAGTACATGTCGCCGGAGCAGGCGGGCGGGTTGGCGGTCGATCATCGCAGCGACCTGTTCAGTCTCGGCAGCGTGATGTACGCGATGTGCACCGGCCGGCCCCCGTTCCGGGCGGACACGACGCTCGGGGTGCTGCGGCGTGTGGAGGAGTGCCGGCCGCGACCGATCCGCGAAATCAGCCCGGACGTCCCCGCGTGGTTGGCCCGGGTCGTCGAGACGCTGCAGGCCAAGGAGCCGGCGGACCGGTTCCAATCGGCCGCGGAAGTGGCCGTCTTGCTGGAAGGGTATTTGGCCCACCTCACACGGCCGATGACGGTTCCCGCCCCGGTGTTACCGCCCTGCGGGGTCGAACTCGAATCCGCGACGGCGGGGCCGCGGCGGCGGCGGCTCGTGTGGCTGGCGGCGGCCGTGGCGTGCGGCGTGGTCGGCTGGGCGGCCTGGCTCGCCGGCCAAGGGCAACCACCGGCCGCCGGACCGCAAACGGCGTTCTACCACGACTTCCGCGGCGGCCGGGCGGACCACCCGGGGCTGGTCTGGTCCGGGCGGGACGGGACGGAGGAAGTCCTGCCGGAGTCGGGCGGCCTGCGAGTCAAACTGCCCCCGACCCGGACGCGGAAGTCTCCCGCCGGCCTGGTGCTTCCGGGCCCGGTCACGGGCGATTTCGAGATCACGGCCGGCTATGAGATCATGGACACGCACGTCCCGCAGTCCGGCAGCGGCACCGGCGTCGAAGTCTACGTCATGACCGACTCGCCGTCGCAAGACGGGATCGCCTTCGCCCGCGTCCGCCGCGGCAACGGGAGCGTCGCGTGGGGCGACGTGGGCCAGCTGTTCCTACCCTTCCACACGGTGCTCGTTCCGGGAACCCATTCGGTGTCGCTCCCGCCGAGCGAGAAGTTCATCGGCACACTGATGACGACCGTGGACGGCCGCCGCCGCTACACCTGGCGTGAGGCACCGGCGGTCGGATCGGCCGGCCGGCTGCGGATGGCGCGCCAGGGCCGGCAGGTGTTGTTGCAGGTCGCCGACGCGTCATCCGATCAATTCCGCATTGTCGCCGGCTTCGACTTCGGGAGCGACGCTCTGAAAATGGTCCGGCTGGCCGCGTACCCCGGTGAGTCGACCGAACCGGTGGACGTGCGGCTGGTGGACCTGCGGGTGCGGGGTGGGTCGGTCACGGCCGCCCCGCAGACCGCCGCCGGCGACGGCGCGGCCGGGCGGTCCCGGAGGTGGCTGACGGCGGCCGCGGGCGTCGGGCTGGCCGTGGCCGTCGGGCTGATCCTGCTCGCCATCCGGCGGCGGCGGACGGCCGCCGGCCCCACGCCGGACCCGGAATCTCACCCGCCGGAGCCGGGGCCGGCGGCCGTGTCCTTCCCCTGCCCCGGGTGCGGAGCGACCGTCAAGGCGCCGGCGGAGCTCGCCGGCCGAAAGGGCAAGTGCCCGAAGTGCGGCAAGGCGGTGCCGGTGCCGGCGGTGACATCAGCGCCGGCCACGCGCCCCGAGCCGAAGGAGCCCGCCCGTTTCGCGGCGGGACGTCTCCGGGCGGCGGCCGGGCTGGCCGCCGTGGGTTTGGTGGTCGCGACGTGGGTGTTTTGGCCTTCGGGCGCGGGGCAGCTGACGACCGACCGATCCGCGGCCCCGCCGAACCTGGCGACGGCACCACCGTTCGACGTGTGGGGCGCGGCCGCGTCGCCGGACGGAAAAATCCTCGCGGCCGGCGGCGGGCTGTGGGAGCAGCCGGGCGAGATCGGCGTGTGGGACCTGCAATCTTACAAGCCGCTCAAGAAGTTCGCCGAGGGCCGCGGCATCGCGTCGGTCGCGCTGTCGCCGGACGGCAAGTTGCTCGCCTCCGCCGGCTGGGACGGGTTCGTCCGCGTCCGCGACTGGGCCGCCGGCAAGGAGGTCGCGAACCTGGGCGTCGGCAGCGTGGCCCGCGTCGCCTTTTCGCCGGCCGGCGGCCTGTTGGCCGTGGCGACGGAAGGCGCCGTCGCCCTGCTCTGGGACGCGGCCCGCGGGGCGCCGCCGGAGAACCTGGGCGGGGACAAGTTCCGCTTCCACTGCGTGGCGTTTTCGCCCGACGGCAAGCGCGTGCTGGTCGGCGGCGGCGACTGGAACAAGGTCGGGGCGTCCCAGGTCAACGTCTACGACGTGGCCTCTCGGAAGCAGGTGGGGAAGCTGACCGGCCACGCCAAGCCGATCCTCGCGATCGCCTTCTCGCACGACGGCAAGCGGGTCGCCACGGCGTCGGTCGACGGCACCGCCCGCCTCTGGGACGCCGACACCGGCCGGTTCCTCAAGGGCTTCGGCCCCGACGTCAACCCGGTCAACGGCATCGTCACCGGCATCGTCAGCGGCATCATCAACGGCCCCGCGCGGCCGGTAGCCGGCGTGGCCTTCACCCCGGACGACCGGTCGTTGATCACCGGCGGCGAAGACGGCCTCGTCCGCGTCTGGGACCTGGCGGGCGGACTGCGGAGCGCGCTCTCCAACCGCGTGCAGGTCCGCACACTTTGCCTGACGCCCGACGGTCGGAGGCTCGTCGTCGGCGGGACCCAGAAGACGTTGTCCGTTTACGATCTCCTCGCGGCCACTGGGGGTGGCGCCTCCGGCACGCAGACCTCCAAGCAGATGGCCGCGCTGTGGGACGGCACGGGTGCCGCGGTTGGCAAGGTGCGGGACCTGTCCCCGTCCCCCGGAACGGGGGACGGACGCGTCGTCGTCGTGCGACCCGATA
>DASXAN010001137.1:0-2789 GCA_036406755.1 Gemmataceae bacterium | reverse complement strand
GGCGGCGGCGGCAACCGCCCCAACATTCCCGAACGCCCGGGGATCGGCGGCAACCGCCCCGGCGGCGGCAACCAGCCGGGCCTCGGCGGTGGCAACCGGCCGGGCGCCGGCGTCGGGAACCGGCCGGGCGGCGGCGGCAATCGGCCCAGCCTGATTCCGGGGGCACCGAATCGGCCGGGCGGCGGTGGCAACCGCCCCGGCCTCGGCGGCGGCAACCGGCCGGGCGGCGGCGGCGGCAACCGCCCCAACATTCCCGAACGCCCGGGGATCGGCGGCAACCGCCCCGGCGGCGGCGGTGGCAACCGGCCGAGCCTTCCCGATCGACCTGGGATCGGCGGCGGCAATCGCCCGGGGACCGGCGGCAACCGCCCCGGCCTTCCCGACCGCCCGGGCATTGGCGGCGGCAATCGGCCCGGGACCGGCGGCGGGAATCGCCCCGGCCTTCCGGATCGGCCTGGGATCGGTGGGAATCGCCCCGGCATTCCTGACCGCCCGGGGACCGGCGGCGGCAATCGGCCCGGAACCGGCGGCGGGAATCGGCCCGACCGGCCCGGCGGCGGCGTGGGAATCCGCCCGCCGATCGGCACCCTGCCCGATCGGCCCGGAATCGGCGGCGGGAACCGCCCCAACTGGCCCGGCACCGGCGGCTGGAACCGCCCGAACCGTCCGGGTAACCGCCCGATCCGCCCGCCGGACCGGCCGATCATCATCAACAACCGGCCGATCAACATCACCACCGTCCGGCCCTGGAGCCGGCCCTGGTTCGACTACCACTTCCACCCCTGGCACCGCGGCTACTGGGGCTGGTGGCGGCCCGCGGGTTGGTTCACCGGCGGCGTCGCCACCGGCTGGATGCTCGCCCCGCGCTCGCCCACCTTCGTCTTCTCCAACCCCTTCTTCGACCAATCGACGGTCGTGTTCAACTACTCCGTTCCGTTGCCGCCGCCGCCCGCGGACGCGGCCGACGACCCCCAGATGCTCGACGCCGCCGACGCGGCGGTCGAGACCTTCGACCGGGCCCGGGAGGCGTTCGCCCGCGGCGATCCCAGGACGGCCCTGACCCTCGTGGACGGCGCGATCAAGGAGCTGCCGACCGACGCCACGCTGCACGAGTTCCGGGCGCTGTGCCTGTTCGCGCTGCGGGACTACCGGCGGGCCGCCGAGACTCTGTACGCGGTGCTCGCCGCCGGGCCGGGCTGGGACTGGGACACCATGCACTCGCTCTACGCGGACCCGGCCGCCTACACCGAGCAGCTCCGGGCCCTGGAGACCTTTCAGCGGGCCAACCCGACGTCCCCCGAGGCCAGCTTCGTGCTGGCCTACCATTACCTCGTGCTCGGCCACCTCGATGCCGCGATCAGACAGCTCGAAAACGTCGTCAGACTGCTGCCCGGGAGCCAGCTCTCGTCGGAGTTGCTGGCGGCGTTGAAGGCCGAGGTGAACCAGCACGCGCCGCCCCCCGGGTAGGGATGATGGCGGGGGCGGCCGGTGGAGGACGCCGGCCGCCCCCGTGTGCTCCCGCATTCTCCCGCTAGATATCCAAGGCTCGTTCTCGGGATAGAACGACACACGGCATATCCCACCTCCTCGCCGGCCGCCCCGGAGCGACCCCATGCGACCGCGAACTATACTGTCCGGCGGAATCCTGCTCGTGCTCGGCACGCTCCTCGGCGGGCCGGCGACCTCGGGCCGGGCTCAGGGGCCCGCGCCGCGACCGGCCGTCCTCATCACCAACGCCAAAGTTTTTGACGGCAAGTCGAATAAGCTCACCGCGAATACGTCCGTCCTCGTCGTCGGCAACAAGATCGAGAAGATCGGTGGCGGCATCGCGGCCCCGGAGAAGGCAACCGTCCTCGACGCCGGCGGCCGCACGCTCATGCCGGGCCTGATCGACGCGCACTGGCACGCGATGCTTGTACGGCCGACTCCCGCGGAGGCGCTCACGTGGGACGTCGGCTACGCCAACCTGGTGGCAGCCGCTGAGGCTATGGACACGCTGCTGCGCGGGTTCACCACCGTTCGCGACATGGGCGGGCCGGCGTTCGGGCTCAAGCGCGCCATCGACGAAGGCGTCGTCGCCGGGCCACGCATCTACCCGTCCGGTGCCATGATCACCGTCACCAGCGGTCACGGCGACTTCCGCCAGTCGTTCGACCTGCCGCGCACCCTCGGGAGCGCGCGGACGCGCATGGAACAGATCGGCGGCAGCCTGCTCGCCGACAGCCCGGATGAGGTCCGCCTGCGGGCGCGCGAGCAGCTCATGCTGGGCGCAACGCAGATCAAGCTGACGGCGGGCGGCGGGGTGGCGTCGCCCCATAGCCCGCTCGACGTGACCACCTTCACCGAGCCCGAGCTGCGCGCCGCCGTTGAAGCCGCCGAGAACTGGGGCACTTATGTCACCGTGCACGCCTACACGTCCGCCTCCATCAACCGGGCGATCGCCGCCGGCGTGAAGTGCATCGAGCACGGCCACCTGATGGACGAAGCGACCGCCCGGTTGATCGCCGAGCGGGGTGTCTGGTTGAGCATTCAGCCGTTCCCCGACGAACTGGCCGACGCGTTCCCGCCCGGCTCGCAGCAGCGGGCCAAAGCACGTGAGGTGTTCGCCGGTACGGACGTCGCGTACAGGATGGCGCGAAAGCACAAGCTCAAGACGGCATGGGGCACCGACATCATCTTCTCCCCCGCGCTGGCGCGCCGACAGGGAGAGCTGTTGGTGAAGCTGGAGCAGTGGTATACGCCCGCCGAAGCGCTCGGCATGGCGACCGCGACCAACGCCGAGCTTCTGG
>DASXAN010001136.1:0-5760 GCA_036406755.1 Gemmataceae bacterium | reverse complement strand
TTCTCACAAATGCCAGCGTCATTTGTGAGAACTCGGGGCGCTCACGCAACCCCGCTCGCCATTCCGTCACCCCGGCAGGTGCTTCCGCACGAACGCCGTCACCTGCTCCAGCCGCACCGCCACCAGCGGCAGGGCCATCCGACTCGTGCCGGCGATCTCCCCGTCCGGGCCGAGGTAGGCGATCAGCGGCTTGCGGTGGTGCAGGGCCAGCGCCACCTCCGTCCTCGTTCCCTCCCGGCCCGGCAGGGCGATGACCACGGCCGCGCTCAGCACGTTGATGTGGTTGCGGCTGAGGACGTCCGCCCCTTCCGCCCCCCGCTTCGGCAGGTGCGTCTGGATGACCAGGTCCACCCACGGGTTCGGGCAACCCGCCGGCGGCCCGGCCGGCAGCACGCCGATGCTGACACCGCGGCGGTTCGGCACGGCCGCGAAGCCCCGGCATGCCGCCGCCATCACCCCGCCCCCGCCGCCGGTAAGCAGGTCGTACCCCGATTCGGCCAGCCACCGGCCCAGCGGCTCCGCCATCTCCCGGTATTCGACGGACCCCGACCCCATCACGGCCACGAGTGGACGTGCCATCGCACCCCCTGCGAGTCTTGCGAGCCTTCCGAAACCTTCCCTCGCCGGATAGGGTTATTGCTGGAGGTACGATCGAGGAGTGCCAATGATGAGAATTCGGACGCTGGCGGTCAGTCTCGGGCTGATTTTTGCGGCTACGGCGAACGCGGCCGAGCAGCCGGTCGGCGACTTCGCCCTGGCCGACTACCGCGGCAAGACCTACGCCCTGGCCGACTTCCAGGACAAGCCGATCCTGGTCGTCGCCTTCGTCGGCACCGAGTGCCCGCTGGCGAAGCTCTACGCCCCGCGGCTGGCCGAGCTCGCCCGGGAGTACGAGCCGAAGGGCGTTGGCGTCATCGGCATCGACCCAAATGCCCAGGACGGCGTCACCCAGATCGCCGCCTACGCCCGCCAGCACGGCATCAACTTCCCCATCCTCAAGGACCTGAACAACGAGGTGGCAGACCGCTTCGCCGCCCGCCGCACGCCGGAGGTGTTCGTCCTCGACGCCAAGCGCGTCGTCCGCTACCGCGGCCGGATCGACGACCAGTACGCCATCGGCGTCCAGCGCGACAAGCCGCACGACCGGGACCTGGCCCGCGCCCTGGACGAGCTGCTCGCCGGCAAGCCGGTCAGCACGCCGACGACGGAAGTGACCGGCTGCCTGATCGGCCGGGCGAAGCGGCCGGCCGCGGACAGCCCGGTGACGTTCGCCAGGGACATCGCCCCGCTGTTCAACCGCCGCTGCGTCGAGTGCCACCGATCCGGCGAGATCGGTCCGTTCTCGCTGACCGACTACACGAAGGCCGCCGGGTGGGCGGAGATGATCGCCGAGGTGGTCGAGGACGGGCGGATGCCGCCGTGGCACGCCGACCCGAAGTACGGCCACTTCACCAACGACCGCCGGCTCACGGACGCCGAGAAGAAGCTCATCCGCACCTGGGTGGACAACGGCGCCCCGGCCGGCGACCTGACCAAGCTGCCGCCGACGCCGACGTTCACCGACGGCTGGCAGTTGCCGAAGCCGCCGGACGCCGTCGTGGCGATGAGCGACCGACCGCGGGACGTGCCGGCCGAGGGGGCCGTGCGGTATCAATACATGTTCGCCCCGACCAACTTCACCGAGGACAAGTGGGTGTCGGCCGTCGAGGTCCGGCCGGGCAACCGGGCCGTCGTCCACCACATCCTGGTGTTCGCCCGCAAGCCGGGCGAACGGGCGGATCCCGAGGGCGGCGGCACCCGCGGGTTCCTGGCGGCGTACGTGCCCGGCCTGCGGCCGCTGCCGTACCCGGCCGGCATGGCCAAGCGGGTGCCCGCCGGGTCGGTCCTGATCTTCCAGATCCACTACACGCCCAACGGCTCGAAGCAGACGGACCTGAGCCGGATCGGCTTCGTCTTCGCCGACCCGAAGACGGTCACGCACGAAGTCCGCACGACCAGCGCCGTGACGCGGTCCCTGGCGATCCCGCCGGGCGACGGCGACTACCGCATCGAGGCCAACTCCCGTCCGGCCGCGGACGGGTCGCTGCTGTTGACGTACATGCCGCACATGCACCTGCGGGGCAAGGCGTTCAGCTACGAGGCCGTCTACCCGGACGGCAAGCGGGAGATGCTCTTGGACGTGCCGCACTACGACTTCAACTGGCAAACCGCCTACCGGCTGACCGAGCCGCTGAAGCTGCCGGCCGGGACGAAGGTCCACGCCGTCGCCCACTACGACAACTCGCCGGAGAACCCGAACAACCCGGACCCGACGAAGCGCGTGCGCTGGGGCGAGCAGACGTGGGACGAGATGATGATCGGCTACTTCGACGTGGCGCTGCCGAAGGACGCGGCCGCGAAGGCCGCCGCGGAGGAGGCGAAGCCGGCGATCCCGGCCGCCGGGGTGCCGATCCCGGAGCGGTTCAAGGCGATGCTGGGTCGCTTCGACACGGACGGGGACGGCAAGCTGACGGCGGCGGAGATCGAGAAGATGCCGCCGGCGCTGCGGGAGCGGGTGTACGAGTACATCCGGCAGACGATGCCGTGATTGGGCTTGGCGCACCGGCGGCCGGGGTACCCAGCTGCGCTGGCTACCCCGGCCGCCGGTGCGCCGTACCCACGGCAAGCGCGACGGGTCATGCACTTCCGGCCGGCAACCGCGTCGCACGGCGACGCCGCGCCGCCCCGAGGGCGGCCGCGGCGGCGAGGCCGGTCAGGGCCAGGCTCGCCGGCTCGGGGACGGG
The DNA here is from genome assembly GCA_036406755.1 of Gemmataceae bacterium. Lineage (GTDB taxonomy): Bacteria > Planctomycetota > Planctomycetia > Gemmatales > Gemmataceae > DASXAN01. The sequence continues at coordinate 2,977 of DASXAN010001136.1, read as the reverse complement.
CCGGAGGAACCCGCGGATCTCGCCGCCCGGGAAGGTATTCGAGTGGATGTTCAGGTAGGCCGTGCCGGCCGCGATGCTCGCGAACAGGGTCGATTCGGCGTTGGCCAGAGTGGGGGGGTTCAGGCCGCTGACGTACGACGGGTTGTACGACGAGGCCAGCGTCATGTCGAGCGTGTTGTCGTACGTCCCGCTCGTCACGCCCAGCGGGAAGCCGGCGAACGTCGGGGTGGTCGTGGCGACCCCGGCCGTGCCGGTGAACGGGGCGGCCGTCGCCGAGTGGATGTGGGACGCGGTCGTGCCGGTCCCGGTCGTGACCAGGCCGGAGAACGTGACGTGCACGTGCATGGTGTGGGCCGTCGGGTTGATGTCCACCAGCGCCAACCCGGTGCCCGGCGACGTGGTCGGCTCCGACGGCCCGTCGAGGGGCGCGAAGTAGCTGATCAACTGTACCCGGGCCGGGGCGGCGGCGGCCGCCACGGCGACGACGGCCAGGAGCGGTCCCGCGAGTCGAGTCATGAGCCAACCTCCGAAGATGGAAACCGCCCGGTCCGGCGAGTCGCCCCCGGGCGGGTCAGTGGCACCCGCAGTAGCTGCCCAGCACCTCGGCCTCGCCCCGCGTCGACAGGGCCCGCCAGGTGTCGAGTTCGATGTGGTCCTTGATGAAGTGGACGCTGCCGTCGCCCAGGATCATGTTGACGCCCCCGGGGTGGCCGCTGGACGCCTTGTACCGGCCCAGGCCGTTGGACCCGCAGTCGGCCATGCGGTCGTTCGGCATCAGGTAGCTGTTGAACGCCGACCGCTGGCCCGGCCCGCCGATCCAGGACGCCCCCCGGTCGCCGATCCAGGTCATGCCGGCCGGCGACATGCAGAACGAATCGGTCAGCGGGATCATCGTCCCCGGGCGGTCGGGCCACAGGGCCGTCATGCACGAGACGGTCATCCACTGGCGGCGGGGGTCGGTGGGGACCTCGTAGTCGCTCCGCCCCGACCCGAGCAGGGCCTCGGACACGAACATGGTGCTCGACAGCCCGTCGGTCATGTCGGCGTACTTCAGCCGGCTGCCGTACCAGAACACCCCGTCGCTGGGGTAGCGGAGGTCGTAGTACGTCCCGGTGCCGGTGCCGGTGTTGACCACGTAATTCGTGCCGGCCAGCGCCGCCGCGCCGAGGTTGGCGAACACCGGCGGCTGGCCGTCGCTGGGGCACAGGAACAGGGGCACCACCGTCCGGGCCGCCTCGGCCTGGGAGTCGTCCAGCCAGCCGTAGTCGATGTCGGGGCTGAACAGCGGCTGGTCGGCCGCGATGCGGGCGCGGAGGTTGTCCAGTTCCAGGTACGGCAGCACCTGGGCGAGCACGGACTCCTGGTGCGGCAAGGTCCCCAGGCCGGGGAAGTAGCCGTGGCTGACCTCGAAGTTGTGGATCGCCAGGCCGATCTGCCGGAGGTGGTTGCGACAGGCGATGTAGTTGCCCGACTCGCGGGCCCGCTGGACGGCGGGCATCAGCAGGCCGACCAGCAGGCCGACGATGCCGACCACGACCAGCAACTCGATGAGCGAGTAGGCCCGGCGAGAGCGGCCGAATGGGTCAGGCCGGCGGCCGTGGCCGCGGGATGACACCGATCGATTGACGGTCCGAATCGGGTGCGGGTGCATCGGTCCCCCCAATCTTCCCATCGCTCCGGTGCGCCGAATTTATCGCCGACGATAGTCCTGGTGGCCCCCCGTGGTCAGTAATCTGCATTACATTTCCGCAAATTTGCACGGCCGGCTCACCCCGGCCCCGCCAGCGTCAGCACCACATCAGTCTCCTCTCCGTCCCGCACCACTCGCAGCGTCACCTTCTCGCCGGGCTTCTTGCTCTCGACGTAGCTGAGCAGGTCGTCGAGCGTCCGCACCCGCCGGCCGTCCACGGCGACGATCAGGTCGGCCTTCGACCGGTCCAGCACCCGGTACGTGAACGCCCCCCGCTGGATGACCCGCTCCTGCGGACCCTGCAAGCCGGCCTTCTCGGCCGGGCCGTCCGGCGTCAGGCGGTTGACCAAGAGGCCCTTGTCCGTCTCGAAGACGCTGAAGATGCCGCTGTCCGGCCGCATCACCTTGCCGTGGCGGACCAGCTCCTCGACCACCCGCCGGGCCACCGCCGACGGGATCGCCAGCCCCACCCCGGCGCTGGACCCGGACCGGCTGATGATCGCGGTCGTGATCCCGACCATCGCCCCGTGCTTGTCCAGCAGCGGCCCGCCGGAGTTGCCGGGGTTGATGGCCGCGTCCGTCTGGATGATGCCGCGGATCATGCGGTTGTTCTCGGTCCGCAGCGAGCGGTTCAGGCTGCTGACGATGCCGGTGGTCAGCGTCCGCTCCAGGCCGAACGGGTTGCCGATGGCGTACACCCGCACGCCGACGAGCAGGCGGTTCGAGTCGCCCCAGGCGAGCGGGACGAGCTTGTCGGCCGGGGCGTCGATCTTGAGCACGGCCAGGTCGTTGTTCGGGTCGGCCCCGACCAGCTTGCCCTCGTGGGCCGACCCGTCGGCGAGCGTGACCTCGATCCGCCGGGCGTTCTCGATGACGTGGTTGTTGGTGAGGATGTGGCCGGCGCGGTCGAGGACGCTGCCGGACCCGGTGCCGGCCCGCGGCTCGGCGAACAGGCCGAACACGTCGTCGGCGGCAAGCGACCGGGTGGCGATGTTGACGACGGACCGGTAGACGCCGACGCCGATCCGCTCGTCCGGCGTCAGGTCGTCACCGGGCGGGACCACGACGACCGGCGGCGGCGCCTGCGCGGCGACCGGGACGGGCCGCAGCTCCGCGACGACCCAGGCGACGGCGGCACTGACGGCGGCGACGGCGAGGTAGGAGGCGGTTCGGCGCACGGCGGGGACTCCCGAATTGCGGCGAGCGGGGTTGCGTGAGCGCCCCGAGTGCCCACACCGGTCAACCACTGGTGGAAGGACTTGGGGCGCTCACGCAACCCCGCTCGCC
>DASXAN010001135.1:0-7322 GCA_036406755.1 Gemmataceae bacterium | reverse complement strand
GGTCGCTCCGCTCCCTCGACCCACCCTACGAAATCAGTGCGTGACGAACAGCAGGTAAGCCGCGACGAATAGGCCCAGGACGGCGAGCAGCCCGGCCACGACGACGCCGGCCCAATCCCGGCCGCCGGCCAGCGGTTCGCCGCGCCCGACCCGCCGCAGCACTGCCCGGTGGTCGACGGCAGCGTACACCAGGGAAGCGACGCCGAGCAACACTAGTAGGACGCCGACCCACTGCGACGCCGTCCCCTGCGGGTGCGGCAGATCCGGGCGGACGGCGGCCAACTCGCGCAGGAACAGGCCGAAGCGGGCGACGACGAACCCGAACCCCATCAGCGCCAGGCCGGTCCGCACCCAGGCCAACAGCGTCCGCTCGGCCGCCAGCCGGATGCGCGGGTCGTCGGGGGCGGGTGGGGCGTGGGGCATGATCAGCGGGACGGGGCAGGGGCGGTCCACGGGTTGGTTGGCGGCGGGGCGGCCGCGGCCGGCGGAGCGGCGGGCGCGGCCGGGTTGACCGGGACTTCCACAGGCTGGGTCGCCCCCGGCAGGGCGCAGAGCGGCGGCTGGCCGAGCGCCGTGTACAGCCGGAACTGCGCCCGGTCGTACTCGATCACTTCCGTCAGGTACTGCGTCCGGGCCTGGTTGAGCGCCTGGATGGCGACCAGCGGCTCCAGCGCGTCGTACTGCCGCGTCGGGCCGGCCATGCCGAACGAACTGGCCTCCAGCCGGCGGTACATCTCGACCGCCTGCCGCACCGCCTCCTGGGCCGCGGTCAGTGTTTGCAACCGATACCGAGAAACCTTCGCCGCCGCCGCCACCTCGGCCGTCACCTGCGCCTGCACCTCGACGATGTGGGCACTCGCGGCGGCGACCTGTGCCTCCCGCTCCCGGGCGATGGCGATGTTGCCCAGGCCGAGGTTGCGGAACTCCCACGTGGCCGAGGCGGTCGCGTCGCCCCGGGGGCCGAAGTTGTCGAAATCGTGGTCGCGGCCGCCGCCGAACGTGCCGCCGACGTACGACAGCTCCAGCCGCGGCAGGAACGGGCCGATCTGGGCCTGTCGCAGCCGGTCGCGGGCGGCGGCGGCCAGCGCCCGGTTGGCGGCCAACTCCGGACGGTAGGCCGCCGCCGTGGCGAACAGCTCCGGCAGCGGCCGGTCCGGGACCAGCGTCACCGGCACGACGACCGGGTCGGCCGGGGCCAGGTCTACGCCCGGGTCAAGCAGCAGAAGCTGGGCCAGCCGCGCGGACACGACCGCGGCCCGGCCTTCCAGGTCGATCGCCTCCTGCCGGCGGAGGCTGACCTCCGTCTGGGCGCGGGGCACGTCGGCCGCGGTCTTGTTCACCCCGGCCCGGTCGGCCGCCCGGGCCAGGCGGAGCATCTCCTCGGCCCGGGCCAGCGTGTCCGCATTGATCGCCATCGCGGCCGTGACCGAGAGCAGGTCGAGGTAGGTGGAGGCGACGTCGAGCTGGACGTTGTTGACCGTCGCCCGGGCGTCGGCGGCGGCGGCGGCGGTCAGCCGGCGGGCGATCAGCGGCAGGAATAGGGCGTCGGCCGTGTTCACCCGGCCGATCGCCCCGGCCCCGGCGAAGAGACTCTGCCGGGACACGGTGAGGATGGCGCCGCGGGTGTCCTGAAGTTGGCCGTCGTGCCGCTGGTAGGTGGCGCCGGGGGTGATCGTCGGCAGCCAGTAGAGGTCGGCCTGCCGGAGCCGGGCGTATGCCTCGGCGACGCGGGCCCGGGCCACGGCCACGGTCGGGTTGGAGGCGTCGGCCAGCCGCAGGGCGGTCGGCAGGTCGATCGGCAACCGCGCCGGCTCCGCGGGGGTCGCCGGCGGGACCGGCCGGGCCGGAGGTAGCGGCTCGCCGGCCCGGGCGAAAGCCGCCCCGGCGAGCCACGCGGCCAGCAACGTCCGTGTCAGTCCGCGGCGCATCCGGCACCCGCTCGTGTCACCAGTCCTCGGCCACGGCCCGCACCGGCTGGTTCTCGCCGAACTCGGACTGCCGGCTGGCGACGACCTCGTCCTCCGCGGTCAGCTCCCGCAGTAGTTCCGTTTCGCCCGTGCGGGCGTTTGCCTGCCGGGCCACGACCGTCACCTTGGCCACCCGCCCGTCGTTCACCTGCACCCGCACCGGCAGGGAGTGGATCGTCCCGTCCTTGACGACCAGGATGTACGGCTTGCCGCCGCGGGTGAAGACGGTGCTGCTGGGCAGCAGGTAGGCGTTGGCGAACTTCTGCAACTGCACCGTCATCTGCCCGCTCATGCCCGGCAGTAGGCGCGGCGTCTCCGCCGGCGCGCCGCGGGCCACCGGCGGCAGGGGCAGCGGGTCGGTCATGCTCTTCAGCCGCGCGTTAAGCTGGTCCCGCCCGGCCGCGGCCAGCGCGGCGGCGCCCAACGGACCGGCCCCGCCGGCGGCGGCCAGTTGGCAGGCGAAGTACTCGCCGAGGAACCTCCCGTACCCGCGCGGCCCGCCGTTGAACAGGTCCACCTCGACCTGCATCGTCCGGTCCTGGTTCAGGACCGACGGCGCGAACCGCGTCACCCGCCCCTCCAGCGTCACCCCGGGCAACTCGTCCAGGTGCACCAGCACCCGCGTGTCCCGGGTGACGAACGGGGCGACGTTGTCCGGCAGCTTCGTGACGACCGTGACCACGTCCGTGCGGGCGACGGTCAGCAGCGGCTTGGTGGCCGACGCCGTGGCGTTCTGCACGAACGCGCCCAGGTCCACGTCCCGCTGGACGATGACGCCGTCGAACGGGGCCGTCAGCCGGGCGTAGTCGGCCAGGGCCACGGTGCGATCCCGGTCCCGCTCGGCCACCTGGATCAGCGACTCCTTGAGGGTGATATCGGCCTGGGCGGCCTCCAGACTGGCCTCTTTTTCGTGCAGGCTGGCGGCGGCCGTCTTCACCGCCGTTTGCGCCGCCTGCCATTCGGCGTCCGCCGCGAGGAAGTCTCGCTTGGCCTCGTCCACGAAATCGGGGTTCGTCGCCTTCTGGTCCAACAGCAGTTGAAAGCGGTGGTATCGGATTTCCCGCAGCTCGCGCGTCGCCTGTGCCTGGGTGACCTTGGCCTGCGCCGTCTCGATCGCCGCTTGGGCGACCTCGATGAAGGCGGCGGCCGTCTTCAGCTGGGACTTGGCGACCCGCAGCTCGTTCCGCCGCTGATCGATCACGGCCTCCTTCTGGGCCACCTCCTGCCGCAGGTCGGGTACGTCGATCTCCACCAGTAGCTCGCCCCGCTTCACCCGCGCCCCGACGTCCTTGGGGATGTACTTGACCACGCCGGACGCCCGGGCGTGAAGCCCGGACTGGTAGTACGCCTCGACCGTGGCGAACTGGTGGACGCTGACGGTGAACGACTTGTCCCGCTTCGGGTGGACCGTCTTGACGGAGGCGACCTCCTCGCCCTCCGACGGCTCCTCGTCGCCCTCCTGGCCGGCCGGCGCCGCCACGCCGGCGGCAGAGGCGACCGCGGGCCGCGGCGGCACCCGCCACTTCCACACGCCGGCGGCCCCGACGGCCGCCGCGGTGACGGCCACGGCCCCGGCCAGGAAGGCGCGTCGCAGGATCATGGTTCCTCTCTCCCCCGGGGGGGCGTCAGTGGCCGGCCGCGGGCGCGGTGAACGGGGCGGCCAGCTCGGCCGCCAGGTCCGGCTCCGGCCCGGTCCGCTCCCGGATCAGCAGCGTGTACAGGATCGGCACGACCAACAGCGTCAGCATCGTCGACGTCAGCAGCCCGCCCACGACCGCCCGGGCCAGCGGCGTGATGGACTCGCTCCCCTTGCCCAGCCCGATCGCCAGGGGCAGCAGGTCCAGGAACGTGGCCAGGAATGTCATCAGGATCGGCCGCAGCCGGGTGGCGGCCGCGTCGGTGATCGCCTCCCGCACCGCCAGCCCGGCCCGCCGCCGCTGGTTGGCGAAGTCCACCAGCAGCACCCCGTTACTCACCACGATCCCGACCAGGAAGATGACGCCGACCATCGACTGGACGTTGATCGTCGTCCTCGTCAGGTACAGGGTGGTGAGCACGCCGATCAGGCCGAGCGGCACGGTGAACAGGATGATGAGCGGGCCGACGAACGTGCGGAACAGCGGCACCATGAGCAGGAACACCAGGATCGTCGCCATCCCCAGGCCGAAGCCCAGCGACTTGAACGACTCCTGCATCCGCCCGTACTCGCCCTTCAGATCGACCCGCACACCCTTGGGCAGGTCCAGGTCGGCGATCCGCTTGGCCACGTCCTGGGCGACCCCGCCGATGTCCCGGTTCTCGGTGTTCACCATCACGTCCACGACGCGCTGGAGGCTGGCGTGGTTGACCTCGACCGGGGCCGAGCTGGGGACGGTCGTGACCAGGCTGCCGAGCGTGACCGGGATGGCCTGGTTGGTGCCGGTGGCCATCACGTTCTGCAGGTCCTCGATCGTCCGCCCGGGGTCCTCCGGGTACTGGACGGCGACGAAGTACTGGTTGCCGGACTTCACGTCGATCCAGAAGTTGCGGTTGATCGAGACGCTCGAGTTCATGGCGGCGACGACCTGCATCATCACGTCCCGCGCCGTCAGCCCGACGCTGGCCGCCTTCTGCCGGTCCACCTCCAGGACCAGGTACGGGGCGTCGGCCCGCTGCTGGACGCGGACATCGGCCGCGCCGCGGACCGCGGCCACCCGGTTGCGGACCTCGCGGGCCAGGTCCATCGCCCGGTCGAGCGACCCGCCGCTGATCTGGATGTCGATCGGGGAGGACGCGCCGAAGTTGAGGGCGGCCGACACCATCCCGCCGGTGTCGAAACTGAATTGCAGGTCGGCGAACCGGTCGGTGCCGGACAGGGCGTGCCGGAGCTTGACGGCGTACCGCTGGGCGGAGAGCGCCCGCTCGTCCGACAGCTGGACGCGGAGAACGGCGTCCTGCTGGCCGGCGTTGGGCGTGTACGCGCTGGACCAGTCGGGGTTCAGCCCGATCTCCGAGACGATCATCGTCCGCTCGGCCGGCGGAATGAGCTTCTCGATGAACTGCTCCACCTCGGCCACCCGCCGCTCGGTGGCGTCCAGCCGCAGGTTGGACGGGGCCCGCAGGCCGATCGTGATCTGGCCGGCGTCCACCTGGGGGAAGAACTCCTGGCCGATCCGCGTGTACAGGGCGGCGGCCCCGACGAACAGGGCGGCGGCCAGGGCCAGGACCGCGACCCGGAATCGCAGGGCCGACCGCAGCAGCCGGGCGTAGCCCCGGCCGACGAGGCCGAGGGCGGCGTCGAACCTGCGGTGCAGGCGGGCGAACACCCCGGGCCGGCCGGCGTGCCCCTCCGGGCCGTGGCCGCGGAGCAGCTTGGAGCAGAACGCCGGGACGAGCGTCCACGACAGCAGGTACGAGGCGACCATGGCCAGGCCGACGGTGACGGCCAGCGGCTTGAACAGGAACCCGCCCAGCCCCGGCATGAGGGCCAGCGGGCACAGGACGATGATGGTGGCCAGGGTGGCGACCAGGACCGGGACGGTTAGCTCGGCCGCCCCGTCGTAGGCCGCCCGCACCGGCGACTTGCCCATCCCCAGGTGGCGGTGGGTGTTCTCCAACACGACGATGGCGTTGTCCACGAGCGGGCCGATGGCCAGGAACAGCCCGGCCAGGGTCATGACGTTGACCGTGTTCCCGGTCGCCTTCAGCCCGACCAGGGCGGCCAGGATGGCCAGCGGCAGCGACAGGCAGGCGATCACCGTCATCCGCCAGTTGCCGAGGAATACCAGGATCATGATCGAGACCAGGATCGCCCCGACGACTCCTTCCTCGATCAGGCTGTGGATCGACTTGCGGACGTACTCCGACTGGTCCATGACGAAGTCGAGCTTCGTCCCCTCCGGCAGGTTGGCCTCAATGTGCGGCAACTCCGCCCGCAGCTTGTCGGTGACGTCCAGGGTGCTGGCCCCGCCCTGGCGGTAGATCGGCACGTACACCTGCGGCTTGCCGTTGATCCGCACCCGCGACGTCTGGATCAGGTGGGTGTCCTCGGCGTGGCCGACGTCCCGCAGGTAGACGTGCCGCCCGGGGCCGATGCGGATCGGCAGGTCGTTCAGCTCGGCCACGTCCCGGACCATCAGGTTCGTGTCCAAGAGCACCTGGTTGTCGCCGAAGTAGGCGGTGCCGGGGGTGACCATCAGGTTCCCCTCCTGCAGCGCCTTGACCACGTCCAGGGCGGACAGGTCGCGGTTGGCCAGCGCCTTCGGGTCGAGGTAGACGAGCACGGCCCGGTCCTGGCCGCCGACCGTCGTCGGGGCGACCGAGCCGGGGACGGCCCCGAGCATGTTCCGCACCTCGATGCGGGCCACGTCCTTGACCCGGGCCTCGTCCAGGTGCGGGTTGCTGACGGTCAGGATGCCCAGCGGCAGGGTGCCGGTCGGGTCGAACTTCATGACCACCGGCGGCAGGGTGTTCGGCGGCAGGGTGGGCAGGGTGCCGAGGGCCAGGGAGTTGGTCTGGGTCAGAGCCTCGGTGGAGTCGATGTCCTCCCGGAAGTACGACTTGACGACGCTCACCCCCGGCAGCGACCGCGACTCCATCCGCCGCACGCCCGGGGCCTGGTTGACCCACCGCTCGATCCGATTGGTAATCGTCTTCTCGACGGAGGCGGCCGGCATGCCCGAGTAAAAGGTGAGCACCTGGACGGCCGGGGTGTTGAACGCCGGCAGGATGTCGACCGGCAGGGCGGCGACGGCCGTCAGACCCAGCGTGACGATCAGGAGTGCGAGGACGATGACCGCGTAGACGTTGCCGAGCGCGGCCTTGATGATCCCCATGGACCGAACCTGTTGGCGGGTGCGAACTCAGAGTGGACTTCCGCATTGTACCGGGCGGCGGCGGCGGATACTACCCGGCCGCCGCCATTGACGGTCGGGCCGGTTGCCGGTTACGCTGAACGGGACGCACTCGCAACCCCCCAGGCCGTTTGATGGACCCGACCGCAGCCGTTCAGTCCGGTACGCTGGCGCCGCCCCGCCGGGGGCCGGTCGCGTTCGTCGTCCAGGCGGCGGTCGTGTTCCTGCCGGCGGCGGTGCTGGCCCTCGGGGCCGCCGTCGCGCCGGCCCCGAACCCGGTGCTCATTTGGCTGGGCACCGGCTTGCTGGCCATCCTCGGCGTCGTCCTGATGGCCCAGCCGCGGCTGACGCAGCCGTCCACCGGCCTGGCGGTCATCGCCGAGTACGTCCTGGCCCAGGTCTGGCTCTGGTACGCGGGCGTCTCATACCAGGGCCACTGGTACGCCCATTTCGCCCTCGGCACATTGTTGCTCGTCCCGCTCCTGCTGTTCGGGGCGGTGACGCTGGAGCGGTCCGGGGCGCC
>DASXAN010001134.1:0-1660 GCA_036406755.1 Gemmataceae bacterium | reverse complement strand
GCCGCGTGTACGGGTTCTGGGCGTCGGGCCAGGTGTCGAGTTCCAGTACCGGTCCGTGGTGTGTATGCGAGCCGACCAGCAGGACGTGCTCGACGCCACCGGCGCGCGCCCGCTCTCGGATTGCCGCCGTGTGCGCCCGCGTCGGCGCCCGGCCGAGGTCAAGGCTGACGATGGCCAGCTTCTCGTCCCCGACCGCTAGCACCAGTGCCCGCGCCTTGAGCGGGTCGAGCACGCCGACGCTGGGGGCGTCCTTTCGCGCGGCGTAGCCCCACATCGGATAGCCGACCGGCGGCGTGAGGTCGCACGTCGTGGCGGCGGCTCTCAGCTGGTCAGCTGCATGCCCATCAGCTGAAAGCGCCAGCACCGCCAGCAAAGTCGTAAGAATCGCTTTTATCATTGCAACCGTAATGGTTTCCGCGGGGGCTTGACTACTCTACGGCGCGGCCGCACACATTCCCAACCTTCGCGCAACCGCCGCGTCGGCAAAAAATCCCCTGAATTTCAGGCAAAAACGGCTTGTCCGATCGCTTACAATGGGCACGGAACGGACAGGCGGACGGGTCGCCGCGACCGACACGCCCGGAACGGCGTGGGCCACCGGCCCGGCGGTGACGGCTCTCCAGGTTCAAGCATCTCGACTCGTCCGGGCGACAGTATCCGTAGTAGTCGCGCCACCGCCCCCCGCCGTGCCGGACCGACCGGCCGGGCAGTGCGGGGGGCCGGCGGAAGACGGCCAAGAGGCGCGGCCTCCCCAAGATGTGGGTTTTTCTCATCCGGGCGAGGCGGGCAAGCCGATGGAAAACGTCAGCCGAACCGGATCGACGCGACGCGACGAACGAACCCCGGTTTCCGGTCCTGAAGGCCCGGAGGGAAGAGTGTCCCCCGACCGTCCCTGACAAACGAACCCGCCTGTTGCCGACCCCGGCTCCCGCCCTCGGCAGGACGCCCGGGCCGACGGCACCCACCCCCGCAGCCCGCCTGCGGAGCCGGCCCGGGGCGGTGGGTCCGCCCCGGCCGCGCGCGACGGCCCGCGCCCGGCCCGGGGAAGGGGCTCAATGGTTATGAACGGGAGTGCCCGCCTATGAAGAAAGTGTTCACCACCGGCCAGGTCGCCAAGATTTGCAAGGTCGCGCCCCGGACCGTGTCGAAATGGTTCGACTCCGGCCGGCTCCGCGGCTACCGCATCCCCGGCAGCCAGGACCGCCGCATCCCCCGCGAGCAGCTCATCCGCTTCCTCAAAGAGCACGGCATGCCGCTCGGGGAGCTGGAGGAGGAGGAGTGGCACAAGATCCTGGTCATCGGCGCCGAGACGCTGTTCATCGATCGGGTCAAGGAACTGCTCCCCGAGGACGACGACTACAAGTACGAGATCGCCAATAGCGGCTTCGAGGCCGGGATTCAAGCCGAGAGCTTCCACCCGGACACCATCATCATCGACCTGGCCCTGGGCCGCAGCGAGTCGATCCAGATCACCCAGAACCTCCGCCGCAACCCCGCCTACGAGGCCACCCTCATTATCGGGCAGGCCAGCGAGGACGAGGCCGCCCCGGAAAAGCTCATCGAGTTCGGCTTCAGCGAGATCTTCAAGAAGCCGTTCGACATCGCGCTGTTGGCCGAGCGCATCCGCACGCTGGCCGAGCAGAAGCGCGAGAGCTTCTGA
>DASXAN010001133.1:0-5367 GCA_036406755.1 Gemmataceae bacterium | reverse complement strand
GAAGTGGCCCGGCTCGAAACGGCGCGGGACGTGACCAGCTACCTGCGGGAGCAGACGCGCCGCTTGGTGCCGGAAGTCGTACGTTGAAGGATGTCCGGGGCGGCATAGAACGGCTCGGACGAATGGCGGCGGGCGGTCACGATCCGCCGGCGGCGACGCGGTCGGTACGACGGCGATCCGGGGCCTCGAACGGGGCCGGCGCCGGCCCCCGGCCCCCCGCCCGCGGGACCGGCCCGCCAGAGCAGTAACGGCACAAGGACACGGCCCCGCCGCGCGGGGCGGCCGACACGCCGCGGCGATCCGCCGCGCCCGCCCGGCCCCCGAGCGCCGAGACGCCGTGCAAGACGACGGCATGGCAAGCGCACGCGCGTCCGTCCCCCCGGCCCCGGCCGGGGCACCCGCGACCGGGTCGCCCACCCGGATCACGCCGGCGGCCCGCCGCGCCCGCACCGAACAGTCCGCCGCCCCCGGCAGCCCGCCTGCCGCGGGGCGGCGTCGTTTTTACCAACCCGTACATCACCCCGCGCGCCGACCGGCCCGAGCGAGCCGGCCGGCCCCCGCCCGTACCGAGGGACCACATGAAAAAGGAAATGTTGATTAACGTCCTCCAGCCGGAGGAATGCCGGATCGCGATCGTCGAGGACGGCGTGCTGGAGGAGCTGTACGTCGAGCGGTCCAGCCAGGAGAGCTACGTCGGCAACATCTACAAGGGCCGAATCGTCAACATCGAGCCGTCGATCCAGGCGGCGTTCGTGGACTTTGGCATCGGCCGCAACGGGTTCCTGCACGTCTCCGACGTGGACCCGGCATATTACCGCCACCTCGCCCCGCGGGACGACCGCGGCCGCCGCGACCGGCGGGGCGACGACCGGGGGCGGGAGGACCGCGGCCGCGAGGGTCGAGGCCGGGACGACCGCGGCCGCCGCGACCGCGACCGCGCCGAACGGCCTCGCCGCGAGCCGCCGGCTGCGCCGACCTGGACCGCCGAACGGATCGAGGCTGCCCCGCCGGCCGAAGGCGAGCGGCCGTTTGGGGCCGGCATCTTCGACGACGAGCCGCCGGCCCGTGAGGAAGTATCGCCGAACGTCAGCGAGGCGGAATCGGCCCCGGCCGAGGAGACGGTCGGCGAGGAGGCACCGGCCAAGCGGAAGCGCCGCGGCCGGCGGCGGCGCCGGGGCGAGCCGGACGGCAGCGACATGGCCGGGACCGCCGAGCCGGCGTCCGAGGAGGCGGCCCTGCCGCCGGCCGACGAAGACCGACCGCCGCGGTTGGACGAGGCCGAGCGGCGGACGGAGGACGACGACCCGTCATTCGCCGGGTCGCTGGACCCGTCCGGCGGCGGCGGGGATTACGCCGAGTCCGACGAGGCGGGGGCGGCCTACGACGTCATCGCCGCCGAGGTCGAAGTCGAGGAGTCGGGCGGCGAGCCGGCCGCCGAGGAGGACGAAGACCACACGGAACCGGCCGCGGAGCACGACGAGGATGACCTGTTCGACGCCGAAGGCGATGAGAGTGGGTCGGACCGCCGCGGCCGGCGGGACCGGCGGCACGGGTTCCGCAAGAAGCGGCTCGGGCGCGACGGCGACGGCCGGCCGAAGCCGCTCATCCAAGATATCTTCAAGCGCGGCCAGGAGGTGCTCGTCCAGGTCATCAAGGAGGGCATCGGTACCAAGGGGCCGACCCTGAGCACGTACATTTCCATCGCCGGCCGCTACCTGGTGCTGATGCCCGGCCTGAAGCGGATTGGCGTGTCGCGGAAGATCGCCGACGACGAGAAGCGCCGCCACCTCAAGGACATCCTCAACGAGCTGCACCCGCCGGAGGGCATCGGGTTCATCATCCGCACCGCCGGCGTGGACCGGAACAAGAAGGAGTTGCAGAACGACCTGGCGTACCTGCTCCGCATCTGGGAGGTGGTGGCCCGCCGAGTCAAGAAACAAAAGGCCCCGTCGGCCGTCTACCAGGAGAGCGACATCATCACCCGGACGATCCGGGACACGTTCACCAGCGACATCGACACCGTCTGGGTGGACGAGCCGCAGGCGTTCGCCCACGCTCAGGAGTTTCTCCAGGCGGTCATGCCGCGGTACGCCAGCCGGCTGAAGCTGTACAGCTCGTCGGAGCCGCTGTTCTACAAGTACAAGATCGAGGAGGAGATCGCCCGCATCCAGCAGCGGAAGGTGCCGCTGCCGCACGGCGGGTCGATCATCATCGAGCCGACCGAGGCCCTGGTGGCCATCGACGTCAACAGCGGCAGTTTCCGCGCGGACAACAACGCCGAGGAGACGGCCTACCAGATGAACCTGCACGCGGCCCGGGAGATCGCCCGGCAGCTGCGGCTGCGGGACCTCGGCGGCGTCATCATCAACGACTTCATCGACATGCGGGACGACAAGCACCGCCGGGCGGTCGAGAAGGCCCTACGGGACGCCGTCAAGCGGGACCGGGCGCGGACCAAGGTGCTGCGAATTTCGCAGTTCGGCATCATCGAGATGACCCGGCAGCGGATCCGCCCGTCGCTGAAGAAGAGCGTGTACCAGGACTGCCCGCACTGCCTAGGGACCGGGCACGTCAAGACGGTCGAGAGCATGTCCATCGACGTCATGCGGATGCTGCAACTGGCCGCCCATAAGGAGCCGGTCTGCCGCTGCCAGGTGAAGGTCCACGCGGCCGTGGCCGACTACCTGCTCAACCGCAAGCGGCGGGAGATCGGCCACCTGGAGGAATCGGGCAACCTCCAGGTGACGATGACCGGCCTGCCCGGCGTTCCGCCGGAAACGCTGGAGTTGGTCTGCTTCGACAAGCACAACAACGAGGTGAAGCTGCTGCCCCCGGAGCCGACCGGGCGACATAGCCACCACGGGCGGCGCTGAACCCCGTTAGAGCGGCGAGCCGGAGGCGAGCGCAGGCGCTCGCCTCCGGCTCGCCGCCAAACGGCATTGACACCGCCCCGCTGCCCTCTATAGTCCGCCCCCCGCCGGAGAGCCGCCGCGCGGACCGCACCGCCCCGAACGGGGGAGGACGGGCAGTCCGCGCCGGGAGGGAGGGGCCTTGGGCACGCCGCGCACGTTCCGACGACTGCCGCCGACGCTGGCGGCCGTGGCCCTGGCCATCGCCTGGGCGGTCGGCCGCCCGGCCCGGGCTGAGGAACTGCTCCGCGTCGCCGCCGGCCGGGAAAATGAGGGCCGGCCGGTCGTGCTCGCCGCCGACGACATCGCCACCTGGCCCGAGGGCGGCGAACAGGTCTTCCTCCTCCGCGGCAAAGTCCTGATCGAACAGGGTGTGCTGAGCGTCCGGGCCGAGCGGGCGGTGCTCTGGGTGGCCGGCCCGCCACAGGCGAAGACGTACCGCGTCCAGATCGTCGCTGACGGGGCGGTGCGCGTCGAGGACGGGACGCTCCGCCGAACGGCGTCGACGGTTGTGACCGAGTTGGCCAGCCGCCAAGACGTGCGGGTCCGCCAGGGCGGTAAGGCCGTCCGGCAACCACAGGGGACCGACCCGTTCTTCCGCCGCGCCTTAGCGCTGCGGCCGCCGGCCGCGCCGGCGAACGGCGGCATCCAGCTCACGGCCGCGTCCACACCGGCCGCCCCCACTCAGAATTCGGGTCCCACACCGGCCGGCACGCCGTTGCCGACCATCCGGGTGCCGGCCGGACCGGGCGTAACGGTACCGTTGCCCGGGCCGCCGAACGCAGCCGGCGGGCAGCCGACGCCGCCGCGGAACATCACCATCCAGCGGCGGACCGACCAGCCGTTCCAGTTGAAGATCTTCCCGCTGCCGACCGGGGAGAAGGCCGGGGCCGTCAGCGGCGGTGTCATCCTCACCGTCCGCGACGCCAAAGGCGGTGTCCTACTCGACGTCGAGGCCGACCGGCTGGTCGTCTGGACGCGCGGGGACACCGAGCAGCTGTTCGAGCGGATGCGGGCGCCGGAGGGGACGACCACGCAGGAGGTGGAGTTCTACCTGGCCGGCAACGTCGAGCTGCGGAGCAGTGCCGGCTCGTCCTCCGCGCCCGGGGGGATGGCCGAGCGGGTCCTGCGGGCCGACCAGGTCTACTACGACGTCCACCGCAACGTGGCCGTGGCGGTGAGCGCCGACCTGCAGTTCCGCCGCCAGGGCATGCAGGATGACCTGCACCTGAAGGCGGACGAACTCGTGCAGGTCACGCCGACCAGGTTCGAAGCCGCCCGCGCCCAGATCTTCTCCAGCCGGCTACCGTCCGACCCGGGGCTGGAGCTCGTCCTCGCCCACGCCACCGTGGAGGACACCAAGCTCGAACGGCGCGGGCTGTTCGGCGGGCCGGTCATCGACCGGCGGACCGGCCAGCCGGAGACCTACGTCGAGCGGCTGGTCCACGGCGAGGACGTGCGGCTGGAGTTCGAGGGCGTGCCGGTCATGTACCTGCCGGTCGTCCAGGGGGACGCGAACGACCCGTTCGGTCCGCTCCAGAGCATCGCCTTCCGCAACGACCGCATCTTCGGCACCCAGGTATATACGACGTTCAACGTCTGGAACCTGCTCAACCGCAACCCGGAGCCCGGGACGCGGTGGACGGCCGACCTGGACTACCTGAGCCGCCGCGGCCCGGCCGCCGGCAGCCTGTTCGAGTACGCCGGCAAGGACCTGTTCGGCCTGCCGGGGCCGTACCAAGGGCAGTTCAAGGTGTATGGCCTCTACGACGACGGCACCGACATCCTGGGCGGCGGCCGGGGCGAGCACGACCATCACCCGCTGTGGCGCGGCCGGATTCTGTCTGATCACAACGAGACGATTGCCGACGAGTTCACCGTCCAGTGGCGGCTGTCGTTCATCAGCGACACGAACTTCCTGGAGCAGTACTACAAACAGGAATTCGACAACTCGATCAACAACGAGACGTACCAGTACATCCGCCAGCAGCGGGACCAGTGGGCCTGGACGCTCTGGGCCAAGGAACACGTCCGCGATTGGGTCACGGAAGACGTCTGGCTGCCGCGGGCCGATGCGTACCTGATCGGGCAATCGTTCTTCGATCTGTTCACGTACAACTTGTGGGCCAGCGCCGGCAACGCCGAATTGCGGCCGACGTCCGTGCCGCCACCGTCTGTGGGGCCGACCAACCAGAACGTGGCCACCGGCCGGTTCGACGTTAGCCAGGAGCTGAGCCTGCCGTTCTACGCCGGGCCGGTGAAACTGGTCCCCTACGGCGTGCTCGACCTGACGTATTACACCGAGAACGTCAACGGCGACGGGGATGGGCGGCTCTATGGCGGCGGCGGCGTCCGCGGTAGCCTGCCGCTGTCCCGCCTGTACCCCAACGTCCAGAGCGAGTTGTTCAATTTGAACGGCATCTACCACAAGGTCGTGCTTGGTGGGAACTACTACATC
>DASXAN010001132.1:0-1666 GCA_036406755.1 Gemmataceae bacterium | reverse complement strand
CTCGGCCGTCGAGTAGGCGGTGGCGTGGGTGAACTTGACGAAGTCGCCGGCGTCGAACCAGCCGCCCTCGACGTCCACCGGGCCGCCGACCGGCCGCAGCGGCGCCGCCGGCACGTCGCCGCCGTCGCCCTCGAACACCGGGGTGGCGTACACGGTGGCGTGACGGTCGGTCAGGTGGGAGGGCCTGCGGTCGAGCCGCGCCGGGACGCTGGCGCCGTCGCGCTGGACCTGGAAGAAGTGGACGGTGTCGTCGACCAGTCGCCGGAACAGGGCGTCGCGGGTCGCGACCCGGAAGCTCGGCGAGGCGGCGGCCAGGCCGGCGACCACGATCCGGTAGCTGCCGGGCCGGCGCAGCCTGCTGAAGTCGATCGGGTGGACCGCCCGGTAGCGGCGGTTCCAGCCGCCGGTCCGGCGGCCGACCTGCCCGCTGAGGACGGTGCGCCCGTGGGCGTCCACGACCGCGAACCGGGCCCCGGCGGCCGGCGCCTCGGCCAGCAGGAACGCCCGCTTGGACTCGCCGGTGGCGTAGCCGACCTGGTCGACCCGGACGGCCCCGCGGATGGTCCCGGGGGCGGCCCCGGCGGCCGGCGACCCGGCCGCCAGGCCGGCCGCGGCCAGGGCAACGACGACCAGCGCCGCCTGGGCGGCGCGGAGAGCGGAGCGCGTCCGGAAGCCCATGCCGCCTCCCATGATTAGGAAACCTTCCTAATTAGCAGGTGGGGGGACGCTACTCCGGACACCGGGGCGCGTCAATGCCGCCGCGGCCACGCCGGCCGAGGGGCAACCGTGGTCAGTCGGGCGCGTGGCGGCTGCGGAGCCAGCCGCCCTGGACGGCCAGGGCGATGGCCAGCAGGGAGGCGGCGTTGGGGACGGCCGCCAGGGCGTGCGGGGATGGGCTCTGGGCGGCGCTCTGGAGGACCAGGACCGGCACCAGCAGACACGCCAGGGCGACCAGCGGGCCGGTGGCGAACCAGCGCAGCAGATACAGCGGCCCGGCGAGCTCGCCCATGGCCGAGGCGGTCAGGAACTGGTCGATCCCGAGGCGCCCGCGCTGCCCGGCGATGGCGGCGCTCCACACCAGCGCGGCCGCGACCGGGACGCAGGCCGCGGCCGCCATCGCGAGGGCCGCGGCCGGCAGCAGCCCGGCCAGGGCCAGCGCGACCGCCACGGCCAGCCCGATGCCGGCGAGGACGAGGATGGGGGTGACGGTGTGGAGCAGGACGAGGTCCCCCCAGCGCCACGGCAGCTGGCGGCTGGCGTCGGGCTGGTCGGCCTCGCCCCGCAGCGGCTCGACCAGCCGGGCCGCCCCCAGGTAGGCGGCCACGACCGCCCCGGCGGCCAGCAGCCGCCGGCCGGGGACGAGGGCGACGGCCAGCGCCCCGCTGCCACACAGCACCAGCGCCCAGCCGACCCGGCCGGGGGCACGCAGCAGGCTGAGCGCGTCCCGCCAGGGCAGGGCCAGCCAGCGCCGTCGCGGGTGGCGCAGCCGCAGCCGCCGCACGCCGACCAGGCCCCGCACGGCCTGGTGCCGCAGCAGCGCGGCGCCGCGGGCGTCGGCCATGAACAGGCTCGCCCCCAGCCCGGCCCGGGTGCCGGCCCGCCGCTCCAGCTCCTCAAGGGTCACCCGGGCGGCGGTCCGCCAGGCGGCGGCCGCGGCGGCGACGGT
>DASXAN010001131.1:0-9226 GCA_036406755.1 Gemmataceae bacterium | reverse complement strand
ATGGCCACCATGATGGCCGCCGGCTGCACCTGCTGCTGCTGCATGAACAACACCCCCATCTGCTGCGGTACGATGGCCACGGCCACGAGCAAGTCCGGCAAGTAACCGCTTGCCCAACCCGCAAGCTCTCCCCGACCCCCGGCCCCCCTCGGCCGGGGGTTCACGTTTTGTCGCCTCTGCCGTCCGTCGGCATGGCCGACCCCGCGCCGACCCCTTGACAGCCCCACGGGCTGCGGGCACGCTGACAGTGGGCAGGTTCCCGGTCCAGGTGCGCGCCATTGCGCGCGGGGGTTGGCCGTGACGCGACGGACGATGGCGGTCGTGGTGGCGGGCGGGCTGTTCGCGGGCCTGGTCGCGGCCCAGGAGTCGAAGCCGACGGGGACGCAGCCCGGCCAAGTATTGCCCGGCCCCTTCCCCGCCCTGGTCGTGTTCAACCCGGACGCTCCGAAGCCGCCGGAAGGGGTTTTGTCGGAAGACCGGACCAACCTCGGCGACCTCGCCCGCGTCGGCAAGTTCCACGACCTCGTCACCCACTACGGCATCGACCCGACCGTGGCCGTCTTCTCCCGCGAGCGGCCGCAGGGCGGCGACCAGCCGCTCGGCAAGCTGTTCCAGGCGTTGGACCAAGCCGTGGGCAAGCACCGCAACGCCCGGCTGCACGCCTTCGGCATCTTCCTGACGCTCAAGGGCGAGTTCCTTCAAGATGTCGAACAGCCGGCGCAGACGAAGCAGATTCAGGACTTCGCGGCGCAGCTCCAGCTCAAGAACGTGCCGCTGGCCCTGGACCGTGTCGAGAGCGAGCGGACCAAGGCGTACGACATCCCGGCCGACGCGACGGTCGTGGTGCTGGTCTACGTCAACCAGACCGCGCAGGCCCGCCACGCCTTCACGGCCGACAAGCCCCTCGACGACGCCGCCATCCAGGCCATTCTCGGCGACGTGAACAAGATGATCGGCGCGGGCAAGTAGTCAGGCCGGCGCGTCGAACTGCGTCAGGAACGGTCGCAGGGTCGCCTCTGGAAACAGGCAGAAGGCGTAATCCCGCCGCCGCAGGATGTCGTTCGCGGCCACCTCCGCCGACGCCAGACCCGCCCGCGCCCGGACCGCCGCCTCGACGCCGGTCACCCGGGTGCGCAGCCGCTCCGTCAGCCGCCGCATCTCGGCGAACCGGACCCGCGGCGGATTCACATTGCCCGGCGCCGCCAGCTCCATCTTGGCGTCGAACATGTCCAGCCAGTCCTCCGCGTCTGGCGGCAGGTGCCGCTGCGGGTTCCAGTGGATGTCGCGGACCATCCGCCACGCCGCACGCTCGTCGTCCGGCTTGGCGGGGAACGCGGGCAGCGGCAAATGGAGCGTCCCGGTCAGCACCAGGAACGCCGGCGGTCGTAGACGGAAGTGGCGTTCGATGATCGCGTCGGTCAGCTCGTCGTACTTGCCGCCGCCGATGCCGTGAACGAACAGGTCCGCCAGGCACAGCCGGGCGAACAGCGTCGTCGTCAGCGCACGGGTGCGGACCTTGAATCCCTCCGCCTCCAGCCTCCGCCAGTGCTCCACGGCCTCGCCCCGTGGCAGGTCCGGCCACGGCTCGTCGCCGGCCCGAAGCTGCCAGCCGCCGGAGACTTGCCGGACGAACAGGCGGCCGCGGCGGTGCGACCCGCTGCGCGGGTACCCCTCCGCCCGCCACCCCCAGAACGGCGCTTCGAGCCAGTCACCGTCCCGCAGGAGGTCGGGGACCGGGTGGTTGGCACTGCGGATGCGGTGTTCGCGGCGGTAGTCGTGGACGCACTCGTTGTAGCTCGCATGGAACGCGGGCAGGTTGTCAACGAGGGCAACCGCGAAGCGCGCGAATGACTCGGTCTGACACAGGCGCGAGATCGGCAGTTCGCGGTTCCGGCATCCCCAGCGCCGCTCCCACGCGCGGCGGGCGGCGGCGAACCGCTCGCCGAGCAGTCGCGTTCGGCCGCGCTGTCGCAGCGCGTCTTCCCAGAATGACGGTAGGATCGGGGCGAAACCCCAGTTCGCGGTCCGCCCGCCGACCGCCCGGGCAAAGTCCGCGAACTGACTTTCGTCGTGGACTTCACGCTCCTCGTAGGCGACCTCACCGGCGAAGTGGTCGAACGGGACGGTGGCAACGTGAACGGCCTGCGGACCATCCCGCGGCCCGAGCACCGGCAAACGGACGGCGGCCGATTTCGCGGTATCGTTATCGACGACGAGGTTGAGCGGGGCGACCCCGTGCCGGCGAGCGATCGCGCTCAGGGCGAAGTTCTTCAGCCACACGCCGGGGTGGAATAACTCAGGCTGGTGCCCGGCGACGAATAGTGACTCTGCGGCCACGTTTGGGACCGGCTCGCCCGCCTGGCGCAGATAGGCGTTCGCCTGCGACACGGCTTCGGCGACCGCCTGCCGGCGCAGGTCGGCCAGCGGCATGTCGCCGATCCGGACGTCCGGCTTGGCGAGGGTGGCGCGATTGCCGTCGATGAGGCGGCCGAGGTCGGCCAGCGGCGGGTGGGCGAGCACGGCCCCGCCGTCGGCCGGCGCCCGCAACCGCGGTAGGCTCACCGGCAGGACTCCGGACAGAGTTCCGCCCAGGCGGACCGGGCGGCTTGGTCGGCCCAGTGTCGCTCGGCGTCCGTCAGGACGGACCGGTAATAGGCCAGCCGCTGGTCGGCGTCGTCCAACATCCCGCCGAACGCCCGCGTCGGGTCGAGGTACAGCCGCGGCACGCCGACCTCCTTGACCCGCAGCCCCAGCCGGGCCGCCTGCACCCAGAGCTGGAGCGGCATGCCCCAGCCCGGCTCGGTGATCCGCAGCTTCGCCAGCGCCGCCCCGCGGTACGCCTTGAACCCGCAGAACGCGTCGGTGATATTCAGCCCGTACCGGTCGTTGATCTCAGCCGTGACTTGGCGGTTGATCCGCAGCCGCTCCTCCGGCACCGGCGTGTTCTGGCGGAAGTCCCGCAGGTAGCGGGAGCCGGACACGATGTCGGCGTCGTGGATCGCCTCCAGCAGCACGGGGATGCGGGCCGGCTCGTGCTGGCCGTCGCAGTCCATCGTCACCAGCACGTCGTACCGCTGTTCGACGGCGTCGGCGAACGCCGACGCCAGGGCCGCCCCGTACCCGCGGTTGCGCGGGTGAGTGATGAGACGCAAGCCCGGCTCCCGGGCCAGCAGTTCACTCGTACCGTCCGTCGAGCCGTCGTTGACGACGAGGATGTCCGGACTGTACCGGCGGACCTCCCGTAAGACGGCCTGGAGGTGCTTCGCCTCGTTGTAGACGGGGATGGCGGTGAGCCAGCGCATGCGGAAATCTCGTGAGACGGCGGCCGCCGGGCGGTCAACAGATTCTAGGCCCCGGCACGGCGTTATCCAAGACTACGGACCGGCGGCTGACGGTTCGATGCGCCCCCCAGCAAAAGGATTCGGCATCGTGCAAGGCGTATGCCGTTTCGCGCTTGCGTCCGGCCCGGCTCCGGCGGTACCCTGCTGGTGTGACGAATCTCCCCGCGCCAGCCATTCACGCGCCTGGGGTCGCGGCCGGCAAGGCCGCCGGCTAGCCGGCCCCGCCGCGGTCCGCCGAGGGACGGCAGGGAACCGCCATGAACCAGTACGGCCGGGCGGCGCTGGTCTTACTCGCCATTCCGATTTCGGCCGACGCGCAGGTCGGGCCGTTCGCCATCCATGGCGACTTCGCCGGCGCGCGCCACCACCGACCGGTTTCCGGCGTTAGGCGCGTGGTGATTTTCCCGACGATCGGCGGCGGCCCCTTCTTTGGCCCGCCGTTCGTGCCGTTGTCCGGTGGAAACGTGCTGCCGTGGGGCGGCTACCCACCGCCGTTGCTCTGGGGCAGCTACCCGGCGTTTGGGTTCGGCGGCGCTGGCCCCGCGATCATGCCGCGGATCGTGATCGACGCCCAACCGCTGGGGCCGGAAGCCGGCCCGCCGCCAGCGGCGAATCCGCCACGTGGCCGCGGGGCCGGGCTGCAGGGCGAACGCGCCAGCCGATTCCGGCCCGTCGGCCAGGCGGACCGGGAGCAGGCCGGCCGGCCGGTCCGCGCCGAGCCGGCGCCGCCGCCCGCCGCGCTACCGCCGGACCCGAAGGCCGAGCACGTCACACTCATCCTCAACGGCAGAAGGGCGTTCGCAGCGGGCGAGTACGGCCGCTCCGCCGAGCTGTTCCTGCGTGCGACGGCCGCACATCCAGAATCGGCCGATGCCGACTTTCTGTTGGCCCAGGCGCAGTTGGCGCTGGGCAAATACCCGGAGGCGGTCGCGGCCGCTTTTCGGGGCATGTCCAGGCAACCCGATTGGCCGGCGACAGGCCCAGCCCTCCGTGACCTGTATGGCGGCCAGGCCGAGCGCCTGTCCGAACACCGCCGGCGACTGGATGAGGCTGTGGCCGCCGATCCGGCAGACCCCGCGCTGGCCTTCCTGCGGGCCTATGTCGTCTGGTTCGTGGGCGATCGCGATTCGGCCCGGGCACTCTTTCGCGCGCTCCGCGATCGCGTGTCCCGGCCCGACGTGATCGACCGCTTCCTCGCCAGCTGAGCGGCGGCCGGTCCGCCTACTCCGGCCGGGCGCCGGGGCGTATTCTGGAAGCATGTTGCTGCTCAGCTGCTCCGGGCTGTCGCGCGGGTTCGACGCCGGCCCGCTCTTCGAAGACGTCGGGTTCGAACTGTTTCACGGCGAGCGGGTCGGGCTGGTCGCCCCGAACGGGGCCGGCAAGACCACGCTCATGCGCATCCTCGCCGGGCTGGACCAGCCCGATACCGGCGAGGTCCGGCTGCACGCCGGCGCCCGAGCCGCCCTGCTCCAGCAGACGGACGATTTCCCGGCCGGCCAGACGCTCTTCGCCGAGGCCCGCACGGCCCTCAACGACCTACTCGCAGCCCAGGAGGAACTGGTCCGCACCGCCGAGAAGCTGGCCGCCTCGACCGATGAGGCCGAGCACAAGTCCCTCGCCGCCCGGTACGACCGGCTCACCGAGTTGCTCCACAACGAGGACGCCTACACCATCGACCACAAGGTGGAGCAGGTGTTGGAGGGCTTGGGCTTCCGCCCGGCGGACTACGAGCGGCCGGTCGCCAGCTTCAGCGGCGGCCAGCAGCGGCGGCTGTTGCTGGCGAAGCTGCTTCTGTCGGCCCCGGACGTCATGCTCCTCGACGAGCCGAGCAATCACCTCGACATCGACGCCACCCGCTGGCTGGAGGAGTACCTGACCCGCCAGCCGCAGGCCATGCTGGTCGTCTCCCACGACCGCTACTTCCTCAACCGCGTCGTGACCAAGGTGTTCGAATTGCACCGCCGGGACATTCGAGCATTCCCGGGCAACTATGATGCCTACGTCCGCCAGCGGCACGAACGGTACGAGCGGGAGCTGAAGGCGTGGGAGTCGCAGCAGGAGTACGTCGAGAAGCAG
Organism: Gemmataceae bacterium; assembly: GCA_036406755.1. Classification (GTDB taxonomy): domain Bacteria; phylum Planctomycetota; class Planctomycetia; order Gemmatales; family Gemmataceae; genus DASXAN01. Next base: position 3,809 of record DASXAN010001131.1, on the reverse strand, counting down.
GAGGAGTACATCCGCCGCGTCCATTACGGCCAGCTCGCCAAACAGGCGCAGTCTCGCCGGAAGGCGCTCGACCGCCTGGAGCGGGTCGAACGGCCGACGCTGATCGAGGCGCCGCGGATGCACTTCGGCGAGATCCGCCGGGCCGGCGACGTGGTCATCGAGGCCGACCGCGTCAGCAAGGCGTACGACAAGCCGCTCTTCACCGACCTGAGCTTCGCCCTGCCCCGCGGCAAGCGGCTCGGGATCATGGGTCCGAACGGCTGCGGCAAGACGACGCTGCTGCGCATCCTCCTCGGCGATGAGAAACCCGACGCCGGCACGGTCCGCCGCGGCCACCTGACCGAGTTCGGCTACTTCGACCAGCACCTGCGAATGGTGCCGGACGACCAGCCGGTGATCCGCGCCGTCTGGCCCCAGCCGGACCCGGACCTGACGGAGCAGCGGATGCGCGACCTGCTGGCAAGGTTCGGGCTGACCGGGGAGCAGGTGGCCCAACGGGTCGGCGACCTGTCCGGCGGCGAGCGGAGCCGGGCCGCCCTGGCCCGGCTGGTGGCCGCCGGCGCGAACGTCCTGGTCTTGGACGAGCCAACCAACCACCTCGACATCTGGGCGTGCGATGCCCTGGAGGAGGCGCTGAAGGAGTTCGACGGGTCGGCCGTGGTCGTCAGCCACGACCGGTATTTCTTGAACCAAGTGGCCGACCTGCTGATCGTGTTCGAGGGGCCGGGGCGGGCGCAGGTCGTCCATGGCAACTACGACACCTACGAGCGGCTGCGGGCCGAGCAACTCGCGGCCGCGGCGGCGGAGCGGCAAAATGGCCGGCAGGGACCCGGGCTGAAACCCGCGTCCAAGCCCGCCGCCGATGCCAAGCCGGCGAAGCGGAAGCGGAGGTTCCCTTACCGGAAGGTCGAGGAGTTGGAAGCCGAGATCGCGACGGGCGAAACCGACGTGGCCCGCCTGGAGGCCACGCTAGCCGACGGTGACCTGTACCGCGATGCCAACAAGGTGAGGGATACGATGAAGGCGTTTGAGGAGGCGAAGGCCCGCCTCCAGCAGCTCTACGACCATTGGGAGGAGGCGGTGGAATTGAACTGACACAGGCCGCGGCACGATTCGGGCCGGGTGAATTGCGGCCGCCTTGACACGGTGTTACCATGTGTGGGGCGGCCGGCGGGTGTCCGGCCGCCGCGAACCCCACGGACGGTGCGAGGTGGGTAATGGTTCACGTCAAGAAAATCCTGTACCCGACCGACTTCTCGTCCTACTCGAACCAGGCGTACCTGCACGCCGTCGCCCTGGCCGAGGTCAACAAGGCCAGCCTGACCGTTCTGTACGTCTACCCCGGCGTGCTGGAGGGGGCCGAGGCCGAGCGGGACGAGGAGCAGGACCGCCGCTACTGGCGGAGCCAGCTCGAACAGATCCGCCCCGCCAACCCGACCATCCCGGTGACGCACGTGTTCCTCGAGGGCGACCCGGCCACGGAGATCGCCCGCTACGCGGCCGACGCCAACATGGACCTGATCGTCATGGGGACGCACGGCCGGACGGGGCTGGAGCGGATGCTGCTGGGCAGCGTGGCCGAGCAGACGCTGCGGGCCGCCCCGTGCTCCGTGCTGGTGGTGAAGCTGCCGCGGGGCGTGCCGGCGGCGGAGCGGCCGCACGTCAGCAAGGCCGTCCCCATCGCCTGAGGCGCGATCACTTGAGCTCGAGGTCGAAGCGGACCCGGGACTGCGTCACCTCGCAGGTGACGCCGGACGTGTCCGGGTTTCCCAGTTGTCGAGGGATCGGAAACCAGCCTTCGTCCGCCGCTGTTGCCGCACCCGGGCGTTTCTTGTTCTGCTTTCCGCCGCGCTTCCCGCCCGGGTCCCGCGACTTCCGGATCGAGTGGGCGCGTGCCGGTTCGGGGCTGAAGATGCCAATCTTGACCCGCCCCCGTTTCACGCCCGAAACCGAGTACGCCCCGCTCGGCTGGATCGCGCACGACCCGGCCGTGCCGTCCTCGTTCACGACGATCACAGACCCCGACGTCACCGTCCGCCCCTGGTAGGTGACCGTGCCGCTCACCGTCGCGGTGCTCCCGCCGCACCCGGCCGACGCGGACGCCAGCACGACCGGCACCAGCCAGCGCAGGGGACTCATAGGACCGAGTCCTTCTTTCCGCCGCGGAATGGGGTCAGTTAATCGGGCAGGCTGACCGGCTCGCCGCCGGCGCGGGTGCCGAGTGCCCACCAGACGATCGGGTTGATCGAGTCGTTGATCGTGCGGACCGATCCGTCCACCATCAGGAACTTGGCCCCCTGCGTGTGAAAACTCCAGAAGTCGTCCACGTGGGCGACGGCGCTGTTGGGCGTGTGCGGCGGCACGTCCGCATCATCGCCCGTATGCCCGAGAACCAGCAGCGGCGCCCCCTCGGGGCCGAACCCGAACGAGTCGGGGACTTTCGCCGGGACCTGCCCGCCAGTGACCGCGCCGACCCAGGTCGCATACCCCAGGTTCGTGCTCCGCTCACCGACGAAGAGCGTGTTGCTGGTACCATCCGATACGTCGGCGAAGCGGACGACGCTGTTGCGGTACAGCATGCCGCGGCGGGCCAGACCCCGGTCCGCGTCCGGCGACAAGAACCCGGGATCGGGCGTGACCTCCGGATTGCCGAACATGCCGACGTAGTTGGCATGAGCGACCCGTACCGGGTTGCCGGCCGAATCCGTGAGCGGGTTGGCGTACGGCTCCCCGTCGCCCCGCCGGTCTACGGTGAACACGGCGTCGCCCGGGTCGGACGGGCAGAGGAAGATCGACACGCTGGCGGTCCGGGCCGCCTTGTTGGCGGGGTCGGCGATGTCGGTCGTGAGATTGATCCGCCGGTACAGGGCATCCTGTTCCAAATACGGCAGCAGCAGCGTGCCCCAGCCCCAGCCCGGGCCGTGATCGTCGCTCAGCCCCGGGCCGGGATTGGTGGCCACGTAGCCGGGCGGGAACTGGCCGAGGGCGCCGTGGTAGTCATGCATCGCCAACCCGATCTGCTTGAGGTTGTTGGAGCACTTCGTCCGGGCCGCCGCCTCGCGGACTTTCTCGACGGCGGGCAGGACCAGGCCGATTAGGAGCGCGACGATGGCGATGACGACCAGCAACTCGATCAGCGTGAACCCGTGGCGGATGGCTCGCATGGCACCGACCCCGTCCGGCATGACGAATGACTTCTATAGTAATACTAAGTTATACGATATGCGGACGCCGTCAATACGGCCCCGACCGCATTTTTTTAGGCGGTCGAGGCCGCTGGTCGTCGCCCCCCGTCGGCGGGCATAATGGACGTGGGCGCAATCCGGGCTGATCGGGGACGCGGATGGGGTACGCGAGTCTGCGAGAGTGTATCGCCGACCTCGAGCGCACGGGTCAGCTGGTGCGCGTCGGCGTCGAAATTGACCCGTACCTCGAGGCGGCGGCGATCCACCGCCGCGTCTACGCCGCCGACGGGCCGGCCGTGCTGTTCGAGCGGGTCAAGGGCTGCGCCTTCCCGATGGTCAGCAACTTGTTCGGGACGCTGGACCGCACCCGCTTCCTGTTCCGCGACGCCCTCGCCGCGGTCCGCCACCTGATCGAGTTGAAGACCGATCCGGCCGCCCCCTTCCGTTGGCCCTGGCGCTACCGCGACGTGCCGCGGGCGGCGTGGCACTCCTGGCCGAAGCGGGTCCGTCGCGGGCCGGCGCTCGAGTGCCAGACGACAGTACGTCAGTTACCGCAGCTGGTGTGTTGGCCCGGTGACGGTGGCGCGTTCGTCACGCTGCCGCTCGTTTACACGGAAGACGCAG
>DASXAN010001130.1:0-4235 GCA_036406755.1 Gemmataceae bacterium | reverse complement strand
CTCGGTCGCTCCGCTACCTCGACCCACCCTACGAAAGCAGCACGGCCAATCTTGCCGCCAGCTCCGCCTTCGTCATGCCGCGGACGAGCAGCCGCTTGTTCCGCCCCGTCGCCCCGCTGTAGAATTCAACCTGCGACCGCTTCACGCCGAGCAGGTCGCGGAGCATTTCGACCAGGGCCGCGTTCGCCCGGCCGTCCTCCGGCGGGGCGGTCACCGCCAGCTTCAGCGCCCCGGCTTGTTCGCCGAGCACGCCCGCCTTGCGAGCGCCCGGCTGGGCGCGGACCGTGACCAGCACGCCGCCCGGATGGTCGGTGAGCGCGATCACGCCTGGCCCCCGCCGGGGATGCCTTCGAACAGGGCGCTGCCGACGCGGATCAGCGTGGCCCCCTCTTCGATCGCCACCTCGAAGTCGTTGGTCATGCCCATCGACAGGTGGTCGAGCTTGAGTGACGTGCCGACCTCCGTTTGAAGTCGGTCGCGGAGCCGCCGCAGTTCGGCGAACGTCGGCCGGGCCTGTTCCGGGTCCGGGACCTGGGCGGCCATCGCCATCAGCCCGCGGACGCGGACATGCCGCAGCGCCGTCAGCGTCGGGGCCAGGCCCGGCACCTCCTCCGGGGCGAACCCGCCCTTGGCCGCCTCCCGGCTGGCGTTCACCTCCAAGAGCACGTCGAGCGGCCGGCCCTGCTTCGCCGCCTCCGCGTCGAGGGCGTCGAGCAGCCGGACGCTATCCACCGAGTGGATCAGGTACACCCGCCGCAGCGTCCGCTCGACCTTGTTCCGCTGGAGGTGGCCGACGAGGTGCCAGCGGACGGCCGGCGGCAGCGGCTCGGCCTTGTGCCACAGCGACTGCGGCCGGCTCTCGCCCAGGTCGAGCACGCCCAGCTCGGTCAGGATGGTGGCCGCCGTCGGGCCGACCGTCTTGGTGACGGCCACGAGCGTGACCGCGGACCGCGGCCGGCCGGCCCGGCCACAGGCGGCCCGGATGCGGTCCTCCAGCCGGGCGAGGCGGTCGGCCAGAAATGTCCGCACGTCGGCCGTGGTAGTCATGTCCTTTGTCCCTTGTCCCTTGTCCCTTGTACAAAAGACTGGGCCTTCCGGACAAGGGACAAGGGACAAGGGACAAAGGACGACAAATCCAGATGGCCGACATCCGCGCCTTCCGCGCCTTCCGCTACGACCTGGGCCACGTCGGCCCGCTCGCCGACGTCGTCGCCCCGCCGTACGACGTGATCGACCCCGCCCTGCAACAGCGGCTCTACGACCGCAGCCCGTTCAACGTCGTCCGGGCCGACTTCGGCAAGGGCGAACCGGGCGACACCGACGAGTCGAACCGGTACACCCGGGCCGCCGGGCTGATGCGGGACTGGGCGAGTGGCGGCGTGCTGAAGCAGGACACGGCCCGCAGCCTCTACGTCTGCCACCAGGAGTACGAGGTCGAAGGCCAGCGGCACACCCGCAAGGGGTTCCTGGCCCGCGTCCGGCTGGAACCGTTCGGCCAGGGCCGCATCTTCGCGCACGAGGAGACGATGCCCGGGCCGAAGGAGGACCGGCTCAAGCTCATGCGGGCGACCGGCATGAACCTCAGCCCGGTGTTCAGCCTGTACCCGGACGAGGCCGGCGAGGTGCAGGAACTGCTGGACGAAGCTGTCCGCCGCAGCCTGCCGGTCGAGGCGGCCGACCACCTCGGCACCGTCAGCCGGCTCTGGCCGGTGACCGATCAGCACGTCATCACGCAGGTCACGGGGCTGCTCGGGCCCAAGCCGGTGTTCATCGCCGACGGCCACCACCGCTACGAGACGAGCCTGCGCTACCTGGAAGAGCGGCAAGCCGCCGGCGACGTGGCCAACGACGAGGCCCCGGCCAATTTCACGCTCATGATGCTCGTCGGCATGAGCGACCCGGGCCTGTTGATCCTGCCGACGCACCGGCTGATCTCCGGCATCCCGGCGGTCACGGGGGAAAAGCTCCGCGAACTGCTCGCCGGCTATTTCGCGGTCGAGACGGTCGGCACCGGGGCCGGGGCGGCCCGCGACTGCTGGGACCTGATCGAGGCGGACGGCTCGCAGAACGTCCTCGGCTTCGGCACGGTGGCCGACGGCGGCTGGCACGTCGCCCGACTCACCGACCCGGCCGCGATGGACGCATTGGCGAAGGACCACAGCCCCGACTGGCGCGGCCTGGCGGTCAGCATCCTGCACGTGCTGGTGCTGAACAAACTGGTGCCGGAGCGGCTGGGCGCGACGCCGAAATGCGAGTACGTGCACCTCGTCCGGGAGGTGACGGACGCGGTGACGGCGGGCCGGTGCCAGTTGGCCGCCCTGGTGCCGCCGGCGACGATGGGCCACGTCGAGCGGATTGCCGGGCACCTGGAGAAGATGCCGCCGAAATCGACGTACTTCTACCCGAAGCTGCTGACCGGGCTGGTGTTCAACTCGCTCAAGGCGCACTGACCTGGGTCAGCCGTTCGACCCTGCCGCGCGCCCCATCGATCCGCAGGCGGTCGCCGTCGCGGACGTGGGCGTAGACGCCGGCGCAATTGACGACCGCCGGCTTGCGGGCTTCGCGGAGCAGGATCGACGCGTGGCTCAGCTCGCCGCCGACCTCCGCCACCACCCCCAGCACCCGCGGAAACACCACCGCCCACGACGGCTCCAGCGTCGGCACGACGAGCACGGTGTTGCCGTCGAGCGGCGAACCGCCGGCCAGCAGGGCGGTGAGGTCGTCGGCCTTGCGGACGACGCCTTCGACGACCGCCGGGCTGAGGGCGATGCCCGGGAACACCCGCCGGCCGTCGGCGACGGCCGGACCGGTGTCGGCGGCAGTGACGACGCGCTCGATCTCGTCGAGTGATGCGGTGAGCGGCAAGGGCAGGCGGCGGTACGTCTCCGCCAGCCGCCGCCGCTCGGCCACCGATTCGCGCAACGGCCGGGCGGCGGCCAGGTCGTCGCCGTGCAGCCAGAACACGTCCCCCGCGCGGTCCAACTCCCCCGCGGCGACGAGCTCGGCCCCTTCCGCCAAGAGCCGCTGCCGCAGCCGCTGCCAGCGGCGCATGAACTCGTCCCGGAACCACTCCCGCCACTCGTCGAGGCCGTACAACGGCCGGAGCAGCATGCCCAACCGGCGCCGCGGCGGCTCGGGGGCCGCCGGCCGCACCGGCGTGGCGGTCAGGTCGCGCAGCAGCACGTCGCGCAGCTCGGCGAACCGCGGCCGGGCCACGTCGCTCTCGAACGGCCCGCGGTGGCCGTGACGGCTCAGCCATGCGTCCAGCCCGGCGGCGCGGGCGGCCGGGTCGGGCAGGGTCGTGAGGCGGTCGTACCCGGCCATCAGGTCGTGCGTCACCAGTCGGGCGGCGCTCGGCAGCCGCAGCGCCAGCCGGACGCTGGACACGAACGCCATCAGCCCGGCGATCGACAGCGCCGTGTGGATGCCCATCACCCAGGCCCCGACGGTCACGCGGAACAGCCCGGCCGGCCCGTCCGCGGCGTCGATCTGCCGATCCAGCTCCGCCAGCGCGGCCCGGGACGACGCGACTTTGTGAATCGCCTGTGGAATCTGGCAGGTTAGCTTCGGGCCGGCCCGGAGGAGCCGCTCCCATAGCACGCGGCGGTCCGCCGGGCCACCGACTTCGCCGCCGACGCTGGCCGTGGCCCACGCCCGCGGCAGGCCGATGTGATCCAGCCAGCGGAAGAAGAACGACAGGTTCAGCCACGGCCGGCCGGCGGCCTCGACGGCATAGCACTCGTCCCACCGGCCGATCGCCGGCTCGACCGCCGCGAGGTACGACAGGTCCTTCGCCGCCGCGGCCATGGTGGAGACGGTCCATGGGCTGGGCAGGTCGCCGAGCGTTTCGCGGTGGTTGGCCAGCGTCAGCGTCGGGTTGCGGCGGACTCCGAACAGGGCCGGCCGGCACTGGAGCAGGACGTACCCCGGGCCGTGGCGGGCGTACTCGACGTCAATCACCGGGTCACGGCGGCCGAAGACGGCGTACACGCGGCGGAGCCAGTCGGACCACGGGTCGTCCCGCCGGAGCTGGCCGCGCTCAACCCGCCCGCGGGCCTGGCCGGCGGTCAGGGCGAAGTTGCCGCCCGCCGCGGCCGTCCGCTCGAAGTAGAAGCCGTCGAAAAACGCGACGCCGGCCTCGTCGGCCCGCACGACCGGCTGGACGAAGACGTAGCCGCACGGCCGGCCGGCGGTGTCGCGGGGCAGGGCGTCGGCGACGGCGCGGACGCACCGGG
>DASXAN010001129.1:0-11528 GCA_036406755.1 Gemmataceae bacterium | reverse complement strand
AAGCACCAAATCCCAACACGGCATTGGGATTTGGTGCTTGTCATTTGGGATTTCGCTAGCCGCGGGGCCGCCGCTGGTACTTGCGGAGGATCTCGGCGGCGGCGGTGGACGTGTTGCCGGTCCCGAGCACGGCCTTGGGGGCCGGCTTCGCCGGGGTGCCGGGTTTGCCGCCGTTCGAGGGCAGCTCCATGATCGTGCTCCCCTCCGGCACGCTCTCGGCCGTGTCGAGGGTGCTGGCGGCGGCCGGCGGCGAGCCGTCGTCGTCCAGGAGCAGGTCGGCGATCTTGTCCGAGGCCGGCCCCTCCGACGGCGGGCCGGTCATGTCCACCGTCTCGCTGGCGGTCTTGGCCTCCGCCGCGGCCGGGGTCGGCTTGGCCGCGGGCTGGGCGGCCGGCTTGGCCGCCGCCTTCGGGGCGGCGGTCATCTCCAGTCCGACGGTGAACTCCAGCGGCCCGACCTTGAGCCGGTCGCCGTTGTGCACCTCGACCTCGCCCTGGACGAGCTGGCCGTTGACGAACGTCCCGTTGGTACTGCCGAAGTCGCGGACGAACACTTGGCCGCCGCGGACCAGCACGGCACAGTGCCGCTTGCTGATCGCGGCGCTGGCCGGGCGGAGCTGGCACTGCGGGTCGCGGCCGATGACGAACTGCGGCAGGGTGATGGGAATCGCCTTCCCGTCGTGGACCCCGCCGGTGACCACAAGTCGTAGCTTCATGTCTGACCCCGGGTCGGGAGAGGACGTGCCGGACCGGCCGGCAGCAAATCCGTCTGCGCGGCGGCACCCGCGCCCCACCGGCGGCCCTGGGAAGGGGGACGGAACTCGCGGCACCGGTGCGAGGCGGCGCCACGAAACCCCGGTCGCCGTGACTTGTGGGAAACGGGCGTCGCCGGCCTCGGTGCGGCGCATCCCGCGGCCGCTAGAATAGGCGAGGCCGGTCATCGCCTGTGTGAATTGTAGGCTGGTTCACATCCCCATGCAACAACAATGCCCCCGGGCCGTCCGGGTTTTTGTCCCCCCCGCCCTCGCCCTGGCCCTGTCAGCCCTCGGCTGTAACCGGGCCGCACCAACGGCCAAAATCCCGCCGCCGCGGTGGGCCGGGGTGACGGTCCGCGTCGCCGCCCCGGACGGCGCGCCACGGAAGCTCGTCCACAACCTCGGCCGGGAGTGGGCCAACGCCGCCGGTGCCACGCTGGCCGACGTCGCCCCGGGCGGCGACTGGCCGGCCGCCGATCTGGTGCTGATTCCGGCCGCCGACCTGCCGCGGTGGGCGGCCGCCGGCAAGGTGGCGCCGCTGCCCCGGCCGGACGCCGTGGACGCCTTCATGCCCCTGTACCGCACCCGGCTGCTCGCCTGGGGCGGCACCCCGTACGCCCTGCCGGTGATCGGGGACGGGCCGGTGTGCGTCTACCGCCGCGACCTGTACGCCGACCCGGCCGCGCAGCAGGCGTACCGGGACAAGTACCATCGCCAGCTGGCGCCGCCGGAGACGTGGGACGAGTTCGCCGACCAGGCGGAGTTCTTCGCCGCCCGGCGGGCCCGGCCGAGCCTGCCGCCGCTGCCGGCCGACGACGCCGGCCTGACCGCCGCCTTCGCCGCCGTGGCCGCGCCGCTGGCCGTCCGGGCCGTGCCGACCGAGGCGGCCCGGGCCGGGCAGCGGTCGGCCAAGCCGTTCTCGTTCCAGTACGACGTGGACACCGGCCTGCCGCAGCTGGCGGAGCCGGGGTTCGTCGAGGCGCTGACCCTGCTGAAGCGGATGCAGCCGCACCGGGCGAAGACGCCGACCGCGGCCGAGGCGATGAAGGGCGACCAGGCGGCGCTGGGGTACGTGACGCTGGCCGACCTGGGCGGCGTCGGGCCGGAGGAGGCCCGGCGGTGGGGCGTGTGCCGGCCGCCGGGCAGCCGGCGGGTGTTCGACAATTTGCCCCCGGTCATTGACCGGGGGCTAAATACCGTGCCGTTCCTCGGAGCAGGGGCGGTGCTCGGGCTGGTGCCGGCCGGGGCGGCGAACGCCGAGGCGGCGTTCGACCTGCTCACCTACCTGGCCGGGCCGGACGTGAGTACGGTCGTGGTCCACACGCCGGAGTACGGCAGCGGCCCGTTCCGCGACCGGCACGTGGACCCGGGCCACGAGCAGGGGTGGCTCAACTACGGCCTGGAAGCCCCGCAGACGGCGCTGCTGCGGACGCTGCAGCGGGAGGTGGCCGACCCGCGGGTGGACAACCCGGCGCTGGTGCTGCGACTGCCGGGCCGGGCCGGGCACGTGGCGGCGCTGGCGGCGGAGGTGCGGGCGGCGTTGGCCGGCGGCGACCCGGCGGCGGCGCTGAAGTCGGCCGCGGACAAGTGGCGGGCGCTGGACGGCGACCCGGCCAAGGCCCGGGCCGACTACCGGCGGGGCGTAGGGCTACAGCCCTAAATCCCAAGCATCAAATCCCAAATCCCAACCGGCGGTTTGGGATTTGGTGCTTGGGTTTTGGAGTTTACCCGCGGAGCGGGTCACTCCGCCTCCTTGACCAGCTTCTCCACCAGCGCGTCGAGCTTCCGCTCGGCGGACGGCCCGCCGCCCAGGAACCGGCCGCGGATCACGCCCTTGGCGTCGATCACGTACAGCGTCGGGTAGACGCGGATGTTCCACGCCGCCACCACGCCCTTGTCCGGGCCGCTGTGCCAATGCTGCCACGGCATCGGCGTGTCCTTGAGGAACTCGGTCACCTCCTCCGGCTTCTCGTCGGCGCTGACGCTGACCAGGGCGAACGGCCGGCCGGAGAGCCGCTGCACCAGCTTCCGCTCGTGCGGGATCATCTCCACGCACACCCCGCAGCCGGTGAACCAGAAGTCGAGCACCACCACCTTGCCCTTGTAGTCGGCCAGCGACACCTTCCTGCCGGCCAGGTCGGTGGCCTCGGCCGCCGGGGCGACCTTGCCGACGCCGAACACCCGCAGGTCCTTCAGCCCGGCCTCGGCCTCCTTGACCATGTCCGGCGGGATCTCGCGGACGGTCCGGGCGGCGGCGATGAACTCGGCGTACAGCCGCTCCGCCTCCCGCGACTGCTCGACCGTCGGCTCCGACCGGTCCCGCAGGGCCTCGGCCAGGAAGTACCCGGCCGCGACCGTCACCACCGTGTTGGTGGACTTCTCCCGGCTGTCGCGGATCAGCCGCTCGCCGTCGTCCGGCCGCTGGGCGACGACCTGGCAGACGACGGCCAGGTGGTCGCTGCCGGCGTGGTCGCGGAGCAGCAGCTTGACCGCCTCGGGCACCAGCGCCGACTGCGACACCCCGGGGGCCTCGCAGACGAACGCCAGTGCGTCGGCGGCGGCCGGGTCGGTCGGGTGGGCGGTCGCCAGGGCCAGCATCTTCTTGCCGTAGGCCGGGGCGACGTGGTTGAGCGCCTGGTCGCGGAGCTTCTCCTTATCCTCGGCCGTGCGGGCGGCCGTGAACTGCTTGTCGAGGTCGGCGATCTCCCGCTTGAACGCCCGGGCCAAGTCGTCCACCTGCTCGCGGACCGGCTTGGCCGCCGGGGCGGCCGCGGCCGGGGCCGGCGGCTGGGCGGCCGCCGGCGCGGCCAGGACGAGAGCCAACCCCAGGGCACCGGCCGAGATACGACGCATCACGCTCTGTCTCCAATCATGCGGGGCGACCAGGCAATCGAAGCATCAGGATAGGAACAATGGCGAATTGCCGCAACCCGAGTGTCGGCCGGGGCGAAAAACCGCGGCCCAAACCGGCCGGGACCGGGCTTAGCGGCTCGGGGCCGGCCACGGTCGTGTCGGCCGGAGTTCGATCAGTCAGGAGCAGGGTCATGGCGTACATCCACCACTCGCCGGACGGCGACCTCTACAACGTCAACTTCGCAGTCGGCCTGCCCGCCCCGAACAAGCGGGACGACGTACTGCTGGTGCAGTGGCTCTTGCACCGCGTCTACACCGACCACCCGCTGCTGTCGCCGCCGGACGCCGACATCGCCATCGACGGCTGGATCGGGCCGCAGACGGTCAAGTGGGTCCGGGCGTTCCAGGCGGACGTCCGCCGCCTGGGCCGGCCGTGCGCCCGGGACGGGCGGGTGGACTCGGCCCGCAAGCCGGTCGGGCTGGTGAGCAAGACGCCGTACACGATCCTGTACCTCAACGGGGCGCTGCTGACGGCCAACCCGGACGTCTACGCCGACCCGGGCAGCGACCCGGACAAGCCGACCGAGCTGCTCAGCGCCCTGCTGGTGAACGACGGCTCGGCCGGGCCGTTCGCCGCCGTGCCGGCCGGCGGGGACGTGCCGGCGGGGCCGGTGCAGGTGCCGGCGTCCGGGGGGATTTGACTGCCGGGGCAGCGGGTGGCAGGCCCCTCACAGACTCAGGGTGCACCACCCGCGGCCGGCTTTTCGCGCTTGACCCGGATCACTTGGACGACCCGGGCCTGCACGTCCACACGGAACAGGAGGCTGAGCGGGCGGACGAACATCAGCCGCGTGTCGCCGGCCCGCGACTCACCGTGGCCGAGTGGATCCTGCTGGAGCAGGATGTCGGCCTGGTCGGCGGCGTCGGCGATTGACTGCCGGTCCGGGCCCGCGTTCCAGAGCTCCGTGAGCCGTCGCTCGGCCAGGGGCATCCACTCGACGGTGAAACTCATGTCGTCCGCCCGAGGTCCTTCCAGATGTCGGCCAAGGGTCGGCCGCGGCCGGTCTGCCGCACCGCCTCCGCAATCTCCTCGTCGGTGAACTCGGCCCCGGGCGGGATGCCGGTGAGCCGCCGGTAATCCTCCGGCGGCAAACAGACGGCGAGCAGCCGGCCGGCCTCGTCGTACAGCTCCAGCGGCTGGTCCAAGCCGTTGAGACGGGCTCGCATCTCGGCGGTCAGAACGACTTTACCCATTGGCGTCTCCCCGTCGGGCGGACGGTCCCATTATACCGTGCGACCCGTCACGCCTTGAGCATCTCGTCGTGCCGCATGCCGCTGGGCGGGTTGTCCGCCCGCCGGCAGTTGGCCAGCGCCGCCTTCGCCCCGGCGTGCTGCTCGGCGTCGTTGTCCTCCCACTCGATACTCACCGCGCCGTCGTAGCCGACCCGGTTCAGCTCGATGAAGATCTCCTCCAGCGAGTTCGCGTCCCGGGCGGTGCCGGCGGTGACGAAGTTCCAGCCGTTGTCCCGGTGGCCCATCGGCCGGTGCCCGCCCAGCCGGCCGGCCCGGCAGTGCTCCCGGGCCACCCACACCCCCTTGACGTGGGCGCAGTGGATGGCGTTGCCGAACTCGCGGATGAACTGCACCACCGACACGTTCTGCCACTCCAGGTGCGACCCGTCCAGGTTGAACCCGACCACGCCCTCGTAGCCGGCCTTGTTCATGTGATTGATGTAATCGCCGGCCGATTCGAGGTCGCCCATCGCCCGCTCGGACGGGTGGCACTCCAGGTCGAACGTCACGCCGAGCTGCTTGCACAGGTCCCACACCGGGCCGAACCGCTCGACGAGCAGGTCCAGGCTCGTCTGCCGCACGTCCGGGATCTTGTGGCCGCCGATCGAGTCCGGCAGCGGCGGGAACAGGAACCAGTGGTTCCAGCACCCGGCCGGGCTGCCGACGAATCCGGGCAGCGGCACCTTGCGGTTCTGGAGCTTGCCCAGGTGGTGGGCGAGCCGGACGGCGGCGAGCAGGTCCTTCTGGGCCTGGTCGTGGACCATCTTGCCGACCTCGGGCGGGACGTAGTACGGGTCGGTCCGGGGCGGGGCGTTGCCCTTGTCCCGCCACGCCTTGTACGCCTGCACCGCCTCGCCGCCGATGAACTGGAGCGTCTTGGCGGTCGGCTCGTCGCCCAGCGCCTGGCCCTGGAGGTGGGTGGCGACGGTGAAGATTTCCAGCCCGTGCTTCTTGGCCAGATCGACGCGGGATTGGGCGTACTTGGCGGCGGCGGCGTCGGAGTCGCACTGGCGGAGGTCGAGCTCCCAGGCGGCCTCCTCCCAGCCGTCGAACCCGGTGTCGGCGAGGAACTTGACCCACTGGTCCATGGGGACGTTGCCGAACTGGCCGCGGACCAGGCCGATCTGGTGGTAGGAGCCTTTGCCGTTCTTGTGGCTGGGGGTCTGGTGGTAGCCCATCGGGGAGTCCTCGCGGTGGTGGGGCAACGGAATGGCGTCAGCGTAACCGGGCGGCGCGGGGACGGCAAGCGGCCGGCGGGGCGACGGGCGGGGCGGATAACATCTTTTTCTGGGGCGACAAAACGGGACATTCTGCGACAGCGCGCCGGCGGACGAGCAGGCGGGAGTCGAAGCGGGAGACGGGGCCGGTGGCGTTGCGCGACATGGATGCACCATCAGGAAGGGGCGGGCGCGCCTCTGCATGAGGTATAGGATATATTCGTTCACTAAGCAAGGGCGACTCGCCGTACGATCGAATCGTGTCCGTCTGACCAGTCCATGTGACGCCGAGCCGGAATGGCTTGCAGCTCGCTGAGTCGGCTGTATTTGGGCACAGGGGGCATTGACCGGTGATCACTAAAAGTCTATAGTTCACTGTTCCCTCAACAATGTTGGTTTAGTGAGCGATGTTCACAGAAGCCGAGCTTCTAAACGCCGCCGAAAAGCAACTTGAGGGCTTGTTTAGGAAGCCTATCCGAGCCAAGCATGTCCGCCGTCCGAACAACGGACCGGACAAAATCTTGCGAGCCGGCAAGTACCTTTTCGTCGTGGAGGCGAAATCGTCCAATCGATTGGCCAGCATCCATCGGGCCTGCGAACAAGCCCGAGCCTACGCCCAAAAAGAGAGTCCCGGAGCCATTCCTCTGGTCGTGGTCCCATTCATGGGACCGTCAGGTCGGGAAGCGTGTGACGAAGCGAAAGTCAGCTTTGTTGACGCAGCCGGCAATGCCCATATCGAGGCCCCAGGGCTTCTTGTACACGTCGAAGGGAAGCCAAACCGGTCGCCGGCACCTGGCCGCCCCTCGTCCGTGTTTGCGCCGAGAAGCTCGCGGGTAGCCCGACAGATGTTACTCGATCCGCAGCGCTGGTGGCGTCAGAAGGACTTGGCGGACAAGACTCGGCTCGGCCGGGGGTTCATCAGCCGCATCGTCGCGAGATTGGCCGAGGACGGGTTGCTGGACCGGTCGGATGACGGCGAGGTCCGCCCGAGCGATCCGGACCTCCTCCTCGATGCGTGGAAGGACGAATACGAGTTTCGCCGACATCACATCATCGCTGGTCACACGCCGGCCAGATCGGGCGAGGAACTTGCCGGACGGATCGCAGACGCAGCCGACAGGTACGGTCATGAGTACGCATTCACCGGACTGCCGGCGGCGGCCGCACTCGCCCCGTTTGCCGCGTTCCGCTTGGCCGCAGCGTACTTCCGCGAACATCCGAGCGACGGATTTCTCGAGTCGTTAGGATTCCATGCGGGCGAGCGGGGTGCCAATACCTGGCTCATCCTTCCGGCTGATGACGGGGTCTTTGACGGCGCCAAAGAAGTCCGAGGCCGAACCTGTGTTTCCGCGGTCCAGGCATATCTGGACTTGCTCCACATGCCCGAACGTGCGAACGAGGCGGCGGAACACCTGCGGGAGGTCTGCCTGAAATGGCGGTGAACGATAAACCGGCACATGCAACGGGCTACGACCCGAGGCGCACGGAGCTGAGTCGGCGGGCCTGTCTCGAGGTCGCCACCCGCCTCAATGACTTCAAGGACGACCTGTGCGTCGTGGGAGGACTGGTCCCGAGCCTGCTTGCCGACATGACCAATCTTCCGGCCGGGGTCGAGCCTCACGTCGGGACCAACGACCTCGATCTCGGTCTTTCGGTCGCCATTTTGGACGAACGGCGCTACGAGGAGATCGCCAAGCGGCTCCGCGAGGCCGGATTCAAACGTGATACCAATGACTCGGGACGACCTACGTCCCAGCGCTGGGACTTCGGGCAAGGCGCTCTCGTCGACTTCTTGATCCCGCCGTCCACTGATCTGGACAAGGGCGGCAATCTGCGGAACCTGGAAGGCGACCTGGCCGCCGTGATCACACCGGGCCTGCACCTTGCCTTCCGCGACCGTGAAGAGATCACATTGGACGGAGACACGCTGACAGGCGGGACGGCGCGACGGGTGATCAACGTCTGTGGCCCCGGTGCGTTCGTCGTGCTGAAATCGCTCGCATTCAAGAGTCGGGCGGAAAACAAAGACGCCTACGACCTCTGGTATGTCATTCAAACCCGGACGGACTGTGCGTCTCGATTCCGGGCGCTCCGCGGTGACGTCAAGGCAGAGGAAGCGCTTCAGATCTTACAGCAGGACTTCACGGACGCCGGGCGGATCGGCCCTCGGCGGGTGGCCGAGTTTCTGTTCGGTGGTTCCGACGAGAACCTGCAGGCCGACGTTGCCGGTTTGGTGCGCGGACTGATCGCGGAGGTCTTGCGGCCGAGCTAGTGACGCCCGCCGCCCGCCCGGGTGCGGTGGGTGCCCCCGGAGGTATCATCGCGATCACGCGTCACGAAACCGGCCGCTTGTTCACTCAAACGGTGCGGCCGATGCGGCGGCCCTGACACCCTCGTCAGCCCCCGCGTTGCCTGCCGCCGCCGCCACCCGTAAAACGGTCCGCGGCAGTCGCCACTGCCCCGGGGGCGCGTGCGGCGCGGGCCGGCGCCCCCCGTCGTGGTCCTCCCGGACGCCCGAACCGGCCAACTCCGCCGCCGGCGGCACCCCCGGACTCGCCGCCGATCGGCCGGCCTCACCCGCGGCCCCGCCGCCCACCGACCGCCAGCGAGGCGATCATGTGGAACTTTCTCAGGCGGCTTCTCGGCGGCCGGCCGGCCGAACCGCCGGCCGCGTCCGTGTCCGAGCGGGCGGCCGTCGCCGGACGGAAGCGGGCCGAATCCGACCTGCGGGACAGCGAGGAACACTTCGAGCAGCTCGTCGCCGGCGTCCGCGACTACGCCATCTTTCTCATGGACCGCCACGGCACCATCCTCACCTGGAACGCCGGGGCCGAGCGGGTCAAGGGCTACCGGCCGGAGGAGATCGTCGGCCGGCACTTCTCCACCTTCTACCCGCCCGAGGCGGTCGCCATCGACTGGCCGGCCCACGAGCTGCGGGTCGCCGCCGAGACCGGCAAGTACGAGGAGGAGGGGTGGCGGGTCCGCAAGGACGGGTCGCAGTTCTGGGCCCACGTCGTCATCACCGCCCTGCGGGGCCCGGCCGGCGAGGTCCGCGGCTACCTCAAGATCACCCGCGACCTGACCGACCGCAAGCAGACGGAGGAACGGCTCCGGCAGAGCGAGCAGCGGTTCCGCCTGCTGGTCGAGCAGGTCCGGGACTACGCCATTTTCATGCTCGACCCGGAGGGCCGGGTCGCCACCTGGAACGCCGGGGCCGAGCGGATCAAGGGGTACAAGGCGGACGAGATCATCGGCCGGCACTTCTCCACCTTCTACCCGCAGGAGGCCGTGGACCGCGGCTGGCCCGCCGAGGAGCTGCGGCGGGCCACGGCCGAGGGGCGGATCGAGGACGAGGGGTGGCGGGTCCGCAAGGACGGCTCCCGGTTCTGGGCCAACGTCGTCATCACGGCGCTGCGGGACCAGGCCGGCACCCTCCGCGGGTTCGCCAAGGTCACCCGCGACCTGACGGACCGGAAGCAGGCCGAGGAGGCCGCCCGCCGCTTGTTGGCGGAGGAGGCGGCCCGCAAGGCCGCCGAGGAGTACGCCCAGGAGATCGGGCGGCAGAAGGAGCAGTTGCGGGTGACGCTGGCCAGCATCGGGGACGCGGTCATCGTCACCGACGCGGCCGGGGTGGTGACGTTCCTCAACCCGGTGGCCGCCGGGCTGACCGGGTGGCCGTTGCAAGAGGCGGCCGGGCAGCCGCTGGACCGGGTGTTCCCGCTGATCAACGAGGAGACGCGGCGGCCGGTCGAGAACCCGGTCGGCTGGGCGCTGCGGGAGCGGGCCGTGGTCGCCCTGGCCAACCACACCGCCCTGGTTGCCCGGGACGGGCGGGAGGTGCCGGTCGAGGACTCGGCCGCCCTGATCCGCGGCCCCGACGGGGTCGTCGCCGGGGCGGTGCTGGTGTTCCGGGACGTGACCAAGGCCCGCCGGGCGGCGGAGGCCCGCCGGCGCCTGGCGGCCATCGTCGAGTCGTCCGACGACGCCATCATCGGCAAGGATCTCAACGCCCTGGTCACCAGTTGGAACCGGGGGGCCGAGCGGCTCTACGGCTACGCGGCCGAGGAGGCCGTCGGCCGGTCACTCGCCATGGTGTTCCCGCCGGACCGCCTTGACGAGTTGGCGGCGATCATGGAGCGGATCAAGCGGGGCGAGTACATCGAGCACTACGAGACGGTCCGCGTCCGCAAAGACGGCACCCGGTTCGACGCCTCGGTGACCATCTCGCCGATCCGGGACGCCGACGGCAAGGTGACCGGGGCGTCGAAGATCGCCCGGGACATCACCGCCCGCAAGCGACAGGAGGCGGCGCTGCGGTTTTTGGCCGACGCCAGCAAGGCCCTAGGCGAGCTCTTGGACGTGGCCAGCACCCTCCAGGCGGTGGCCGCCCTGTCCGTCCCGCGATTCGCCGACTGGTGCGCCGTGGACCTGGTCGGGGAGGACGGGACGCTGCGGCGGGTGGCCGCCGCCCACGCCGACCCGGCGAAGACGGAATTGGCCGGCGACCTGGCCCGCCGCTACCCGCCCGGGCCGACGACCCCGCGCGGCCCGGTCCACGTCCTCCGCACCGGCCGGGCGGAGCTGGCCGACGTCACCGACGAGATGCTGACCCCCGTGGCCCGGGACGACGAGCACCTGCGGCTGTTGCAGGGGTTGGGGCTGCGGTCGTACGTCTGCGTGCCGCTGACGGCCCGCGGCCGGACGACCGGGGCGCTGACGTTCGCCACGGGCGAGTCGGGCCGGCACTTCGGCCCGGAGGACCTGCGGGTGGCCGAGGACCTGGCCCACCGCGTCGCCGTCGCCGTCGAGAACGTGCAACTCTACCAGGCACTGCGGGAGGAGGACCGCCGCAAGGACGAATTCCTGGCCCTGCTCGCCCACGAGCTACGGAACCCGCTCGCCCCCTTGCGCAACGGCCTGCAAGTGCTGCGGCTGGCCGGCACCGACCCGCGGGCGGTCGAGCAGACCCGGCCGCTGATGGAGCGGCAGCTGCACCACCTCGTGCGGCTGGTGGACGACCTCCTGGACGTCAGCCGCATCAGCCGGGGCAAAATCGTGCTCCGCAAGGAGCGGATCACCCTCGCGGCGGTCGTCCGGCACGCCCTGGACGTGTGCGAGCAGACGGTCAAGCAGCACGGCCACGAGCTGACGGTGGCGCTGCCGGCCGAGCCGGTATACGTGGACGCGGACCGCACCCGGCTGGCCCAGGCGGTGTGCAACCTGCTGAACAACGCGGCCAAGTACAGCGACCCCGGCGGCCAGATCTGGCTGACCGCCGGGCGGGAGGGGGACGGGGCGGTGATCCGCGTCAAGGACACCGGCGTCGGCATCCCGCCGCAGATGCTGCCGAAGGTGTTCGAGATGTTCACGCAGGTGGACCGGACGCTGGAGCGGTCGCAGGGCGGGCTCGG
>DASXAN010001128.1:0-3950 GCA_036406755.1 Gemmataceae bacterium | reverse complement strand
GAGAGGACCCCTCATGCAAGTTCAGCCGCACGTGTGCTTCGAGGGCCGCTGCGAGGAGGCGATCGCCTTCTACCGCAAGGCCCTGGGCGCCGAGGTGACGTTCCTGATCCGGTTCAAGGAGATGCCCGGGCCGCACCCGCCGGGCGCGATCCCGCCGGGGGGCGAGGACAAGGTGATGCACGCCAGCCTCCGCATCGGCGACGCGACGGTGCTGATGTCCGACGGCCGGTGCCAGGGCGGGGCGGGGTTCGAGGGCATCCAGCTGGCGCTCCAGGTGCCGGACGCGGCGACGGCGGAACGGCTGTTCGCGGGGCTGGCCGACGGCGGCCAAGTGCAGATGCCGATCGCGAAGACGTTCTGGTCGCCGGCGTTCGGCATGGTCGCCGACCGGTTCGGCGTGACGTGGATGGTGAACGCGGCGGGGGTGTGAAAGCGACCTCACCCCCCGGCCCCCTTCCCGCTTCGGGAAGGGGGCCGGGGGGTGAGGTTCCGGCTCAGCTCGGCGGCGCGGCGGGCGGCGGCGTCGGCCGAGTGCCCGTCGGCGGGTTTGGCGGCGTGGTCGGCGTGGTCGGCGTGCCGACCGGCTCCGGCCTGGTTTGCGGGGTCGTCCCCTGCGGCGGTTGCGGCTGCTGCCCCTCCGGCTGCGTGAAGTCCACGGTCACGTTGGCGCCCGCCTGCACGTTGACCATCCGCTCCTGCGTCGTCTGGTGGCCGTTGTCATCCCACTGGGCCTTGATCGTGTAGTGGTACGTCTGGCCCGGTTGCAGCGGCGGCGAGTTCATCACCCGCTCCTGCCCGCCCTGCTGCGGCATCTGCTGGTTCTCGACCCACAGCTGGGCGTTCTGCGGCACCTTCACCGTCAGCCGGGCGGTGTTGCCCATCTGCTGGCCCATCGGCTGGCCCGTCGTGCCCATCGGCTGGTAGCCCGCCTGCACGACGCCGGAGTTCTGGACCATCGGGTACTGCTGGGTGTAGCCGTACTGCGGCATCCCGTACTGCTGGCCGAAGGTGTACGAGCCCGGGTAGTTGTAGACGGTGCCCGGCTGGTAGAAGCCGCCATAGCCGCCGTAGCCGTACTGGCCGGGGTAGCCGTACTGCATGCCGCCGTAGCCGTACTGGCCGGGGTAATAGCCGCCGGGGTAGTAGCCGCCGGACGGCGTGCCGCCGAAGACCCGCCCGCCGCGCATCTGGGCCTCGGCCGGCACGACGAAGGCCAGGGCCGCGGCGACCGTCAGGGCGGTCCCGCCGTAGGTCGAAACCAGGTGCCGAATCATCTCGTGAACTCCTTTAAGAGACTCGGGCGAGGATAGGTGACGAACGTGGTCCCGACGATGCGGCTCTCGGGCGAACTCCATGCTACGCAAGCAGGCAATGGGTGCGAGGCTCCCCGAGAATTGCGGCAAACGTCATGCCGCCGTGGCTGACTTACCGCATTGCCGCAACGCCAAGCGCGAACGGAATTAGCGCTCCCACCCTGCCGACCTTGTCCCGCCGGACCGAACATGGTGTGATCGGTCGCCATGACGGCGACCGACACCCAGCGCACCATCGACGCGGTCTGGCGGATCGAGGCGCCGCGGCTGATCGCCGGGCTGGCCCGCATCGTCCGCGACGTCGGCGTGGCCGAGGACCTCGCCCACGACGCCCTCGTCGCCGCGCTCGAGCAGTGGCCGGCGACCGGCGTCCCGCAGAACCCGGGGGCCTGGCTCATGGCCACCGCCAAACACCGGGCGATCGACCACCTCCGCCGCACGAAGCGCCTCGAGCGCAAGCACGCCGAGATCGGCCGCGAGCGCGAGGCCGAACAAGCCGACGCCACGCCCGACCTCGATGCGGCCCTGGACGACGACGTCGGCGACGACCTGCTGCGGCTGATCTTCACCGCCTGCCACCCGGTGCTCGCCCCCGAAGCCCGGGCGGCGCTGACGCTCCGCCTGCTCGGCGGGCTGACGACCGACGAGATCGCCCGGGCGTTCCTGGTGGCGGAGCCGACTGTCGCCCAGCGGATCGTCCGGGCGAAGAGGACGCTGGCGGAGAAGCGGGTGCCGTTCGAGGTGCCCCGCGGGGCGGAGCTGGCCGACCGGCTGGCGTCGGTGCTCGGGGTGATCTACCTGATCTTTAACGAGGGCTACACGGCCACGGCCGGGGACGACTGGCTGCGGCCGGAGTTGTGCGAGGACGCGCTGCGGCTGGGGCGGGTGCTGGCCGGGCTGATGCCGACGGAGCCGGAGGTGCACGGCCTGGTGGCGCTGATGGAGGTCCAGGCGTCGCGGTCGCGGGCCCGGGTCGGCCCGGCCGGCGAGGTCGTCCGGCTCAACGACCAGAACCGCGCCCTGTGGGACCAGCTGCTGATCCGCCGCGGCCTGGCTGCGCTGGAACGGGCGGAGGCGCTGAGCGGCGACCGTGGCCCGTACACGCTGGAGGCGGCGATCGCGGCGTGCCACGCCCGGGCGCGGACGCCGGCGGAGACGGACTGGCCGCGGATCGTCGGGCTGTACGGCGAGCTGGCCCGGGTGACACCGTCGCCGGTGGTGGAGCTGAACCGGGCGGTGGCGGTGGCGATGGCCTTCGGCCCGGCGGCGGGACTGGCGATCGTCGACGCGCTGACAACGGAGCCGGCCCTGGCGGGCTACCACCTGCTGCCGGCCGTCCGCGGCGACTTCCTGGCGAAGCTGGGCCGTCCGGCGGAGGCGCGGGCGGAGTTCGAGCGGGCGGCGGGGCTAACGCGCAACGGCCGGGAACGGGAGCTGCTCTTGGAGCGGGCGCGGGCGTGTGGGGACGACTCGCCGCCGGAGCCGCAGTGACGCTCGCGGATAGAATGGGGACAGGCTGCGCTGCGGTGTACTGCCCATGACCAGAGGGCTCCGACGAGGGCGATCGGGTGAATCGGTTTGAATTCCGACAGCTCGCCGAAGACCGAATTACCGATGCCTCGATCCTGTTGGCGGCCGGCCGTTGGTCGGGTGCCTACTATCTGGCCGGGTACGCCCTCGAGTGTGGGCTCAAAGCCTGTATCGCCCGGCTGACAAATCAGGATGACTTCCCGCGCGATCGGAAGTTTGTGGAGGAGTGCTACACGCATAACCTCGAAAAGCTGCTCAAGGCCGCGGGCCTCAAAGCGGCGCTTGATACCGACACGGCGGCGAACGCCGCCCTGTCGGGCAATTGGAGCACAGCCACGGAATGGGACGAGGCGAGTCGGTACGAACAGAAATCGCAGGCCGAGGCCCAAGAGCTTTACGACGCGATTGCGAATCACCCGGACGGAGTGCTACCGTGGATACGACTACGTTGGTAAGCGACTTGATCGAAGACGGTCGGAGAATCATCGAGCAGTTGCCTCAAGACGGCTTCGAGGTCACGGCCGCCTTTTGGCTGAAGAAGGCGGACGACGGGGAATGGCGACTCTACATCGTGTCGCCGGTCGCTGAGCCGGGGCACCTGAGCGACGCCTACAGCCGTCTGCACTCCCTCATCCGGCGGCTGCCGGAGCCCCGTTGGATCGATCCGCTCGAAGTCCGACTGCTCCAGCCGAGCAATCCGATGGCCAAGGACGTGCTGGCCATTTACAACCGCACTCCGGGCCCGAAGACGTCGCCGATCCGCTGGGGCGGCAACATGCTCGGCAACGTCAGTGTTGACGGTGCCTACCTCTACCCCCTTCCCGTCACGGCTTCCAATTAGAGACGGCGCCTGTTCGCCCTTTACGGCTGGGTGAGCAGGCTGCGGCGCTCGAACGGGCTCAGCGGCCCGTCGCTGACGGCGATCTCGAACGGCGTCTTGTGGATCTCCCGGCCCTTCCAGCAGTAGTACTGCTTGTCGTTGACGGCGCACTTGTGGCCGAAGCCGGAGCCGGTGAACAGGTCCCAGTTCTCGGTCATGACGCCGATCAGGCCCTTCGGGGACGGGAACGGGTGCCGCGGCCCCTGGACGATGCCGAGGTGGCACCC
>DASXAN010001127.1:0-2129 GCA_036406755.1 Gemmataceae bacterium | reverse complement strand
CTCGTCCGGCCGCAGCCTGTTCCTGTACGGGCCGTCGGGTAACGGCAAGAGCAGCCTCGGCCGGCAGATCCACGCCGCTCTGCAGGGTGACTTCTGGATTCCTTACTGCGTCGCCGTCCGCAGCAGCGTGATCCGGCTGTTCGACGAGCAGGTCCACCAGCGGGTGGAGGTGGGCGACCACCCGGCGGCCGTCGACCAGCGGTGGGTCCGGGTCCGCCGGCCGATGGTCGTCGTCGGCGGCGAACTGACGCTGGAGTACCTCGACCTGGTCTACAGCCCGTCGCTGCGGTACTACGAGGCGCCGCCGCACCTGAAGGCCAACGGCGGGGTGTTCCTGGTGGACGACTTCGGCCGCGAGCGGGTGTCGCCCCACCAGCTCCTGAACCGGTTCATCACCCCGATGGAGCACCACTTCGACTACTTCACCCTGTCCACCGGGCAGAAGATCCAGGTGCCGCTGCGGCAGGTGCTCATCATCGCCACCAACCTGAGCCTGGAGCGGGTGACAGACCCGGCCTTCCTGCGGCGGATGGGCTACCGCCTGTTGCTGGATACGCCGACGCCGGAGCAGTACACCGAGATCTTCCGCAAGTACGCCGGCAAGCTGGGGATCGAGGTCCCCGGCGACATCATCGAGCGGCTGTTGGCCCGCTACCAGGCCGAGGACCGGGAACTGCGGTGCTGCCAGCCGCGCGACCTGATCGAGCGGTCCCGCGACATCTGCCGCTTCCACGGCAAGGAGCTGGAGCTGACGCCCGACGTGCTCAACCTGGCGTGGATCGGCTACTTCGGCAGCGAGCCGGCGGGCAAGCGGCCGGCCGAAGGGTAACCGGCGGCGACGGCGTAGGGTGGGGCGGCCAATGGAACTACCGGAGGGTCTATGAGCAAGCGGTTGACGGCCGTCATTCGCCGCGAGGGGGACGGGTTCGTCGCCCTGTGCCCCGAGCTGGACGTCGCCAGCCAGGGCGACACGGTCGAGGCGGCCCGGGACAACCTCCGTGAGGCCCTGGACCTGTTCTTCGAGTGCGCGCCCCCGCGGAAGTCCAAGACCGCCTCGGCGACGAGGTGTTCGTCACCCAGGTCGAGGTGGGCGGTGGGTAGGCGGAGGTGCCCGTGACGACCCTCGCCGATCGGTTCCGCCGGTGGTACGACTACGAGCGCGACTGCAACGCCAAGTCGCTGGCCATGCTTGCCTCCGTCCCGGCCGACCGGCGGGCCACCCCCGAGTTCCAGAAGGCCGTCGATAAGCTGGCCCATCTGGTCGCAGCCCGGCGGCGATGGCTCAACCGCCTCGGCCACTGGCCGGACGCCCCGGACCTGTTCCCCCAAGGCACGGCCCTGGACGACCTGCCGGGGCTGGTCGCCGCCACCGAGGCGGCGTGGGACGGATACCTCCGCGGCCTCAACGAGGCGGAGCTGGCCCGCCAGTTCGAGTGGCAGGTCGCCGACGGGCGGCGGTTCCGGTGGGACGTCGAGGGGGTGTTGACCCAGGTGTTCGGCCACGCCTGGTACCACCGCGGCCAGATCGCCCAACTCGTCGCGGCTCTGGGCGGGAAGGCGGTCGATACCGATTACATCTTCTGGAGCCGGCCGGAACAGGTCGGGCCGCCGGCGTCGTGAGCCGCAACCGACCTCCGGCTTGCGACTTCGGTCCGGTACAATACCCCGGTAGACTGATTCCCCGACGTGTTTTGCCCCGGGCCGCCGCCGTGAACCCGACTTCCCAGCCGACCTCGGTCGTGTACCTCGCCGTCCTGCCCGGCCCGGACCGCAAGCGGTCCCGGAGCCTGTACCACTACCGCCTGGCGTACCGCAGTTCGCGGCCGGACGAGCCGGGGTGCGTCGGGCTGTGGGAGGTGGTCGGCGGGCGGACGCCGTACCAGGTGGCGCTGGAGCGGGACGAGGCCGGCCGGCATTTCTGGCACTGCACTTGCGCCGACGCCGTGTACCGGGCCGAGGACCAGGGGCGGGTGTGCAAGCACGTGCAGGGGTTGCTGGACTTCGGCCCGGTCCTGCCGCAGCCGCAGTTCCTGCGGCGGGCGGGCTGATTCGGCTTCGTTCGTAGGGTGGGTCGAGCGAGCGGAGCGACCGAGGCCCACCGAAGCAGAGGCTGTCCCCGCGGCGGTGGG
>DASXAN010001126.1:0-3814 GCA_036406755.1 Gemmataceae bacterium | reverse complement strand
CGGCAGCCCGACGTTCGGCGTGATGACGATGTCGATCGGGACCAAGTCCGGGTCCGCGAACCGGGCTCCATTCTGGTTGAAGAACGCGTCAAAGTCCCGGTCCGCCGGGATCTCGTTCGTTACGAGCGAACCGTTGTCGTTGTTGGCGTTGACCGGCACGAAGCCACCGACATCCAGTTTGTGCGCCGGGTCCACGCCGACCATCTGCAGATCCACCTTGACGACGAAGATCGTCACCACAGCGTTGGCGAACACCGGGCCGTTCGGCCCGTCGATGTACGCCGTGTAGGTGAACGTGTCGGTCCCGCCGCTCTGTTGCAGCCAGCCGGGCGGGAAGTACTTGAACGACCCGTCGCCGTTCAGGTCGACCTCCCCGCCCTGATCGGACTGGAAGGTGCCCGCCACCGCCTGCGGCTCCTCCTGGCTGAGCGAGAAGTCGTTGCACAGCACGCCCCGCGGCGGGACGTACAGCACGCCCTGGTCGGCCCCCATGGCATAGGTGTCGGGGTTCGCCTCCAGGTCCGCGTGGTCGTCGTCGCCGATCCAGACCGTGTCCTGGCCGTGCCCGATGCGGTAGTCGCCGGGGAGAACGTCGACGGTCACGTCCTCCGGACCCTCGTAGACCGTGTCGTCAATCGGGCGGACGAAGACCAGCGGGGCGGCCCGCGTGTCGGCGGCGATGATGGCGGCGCCGTCGAGCCGTTCGTAGTCGTCCGGGCTGGCCAGGCTGGCGGGATCGACGGTGTAAGACACCTCGACCGGGTCGTCCCAGGTGCCCGGGCTTCTCGTGTCCCGCCAGAACAGGAACGCCCCGGTGCTCGTCTGCCCGCCGGGCAGTTCCCCGGCGTTCGGGTCCACGGCCGTGACGCCCACGACCGCCTCCTCCGTGTCGGTCGGCGGCGGGTCGACGGTGGCATACTCGTGCGATACCGTCGCCTCGGCGGTGCCGACGGGGTCGATGACGTACCGCCCTTCGGTCGTCAGTTGGATGGTGACCGTCCCGGAGGAGTTGTCGTCCACGAGCAGTGCCCGCAGGAGGATGCCGGCGTGATACTCGCCGGCCGGGATGGTGACGACGCCGGACAGTGCCTCATAGTCATACCCGGCCACGGCCGTGCCGCTGACCTGGTACGTGACGTCCAGCGATTCCGTCCGGTCGCCCAGGCGGTACACCTCGAAGCCCGCGGTGGTGGTGCCTTCCACGCCGTCAATACTCCAAGACCCGGCCGTCGGGTCCACGGCGCGGATGGAAACCTTCTGCTCGTCGCAGCAGCAACCGCAGTCGCCGTCCATCCCGTCCATGCCGATCGGGCCGCCGGCGTCCAGGGACTGCGTGGAGGTCGTGCCGGCGGGGGATGGGGTGCCGGTCGGCGCGGGGCTGGCGACCGGCTGCACCGGCACGGCCGGGACGGAGGCATCCGAGGCCGGCGCGGCCGGTGCCGCCGGTGCTGCGGTGGCGATGGTACCCCGGGCGGCCGGGGGCGTGACGGCTGGGGCCGGTGCGGCCGGACCGCCCGGCGGCGGCGTTTGCGGGTCCGGTGCGCCCGCCGACCGCGCCGGTGCCTGAGGCGTTGTGGGGCCGTCCGCCGCGTCGAGGAACAGTCCGGCCGCAGAGTCGTTGGCGGGCGCGGCGGGGGCCGGTTGGTCGGGCCGGGCCGCGGACACTTCGGACCGGCTTGCGTCGGCCGGAGGCAGGGTCGGACTGAGGAGGTCGGCCAGGGGAGGCATCGAATCGCCCCCGCACCCGGGCGCGTCAGCGGCCCGGACCACGGACGCGGAGTCGTCGGAAATCGTTGGGGAGGGGCGCGGTTGCATCACCGAGTGGCAGTTGCAGCCCGACGCCGAGCAGTCCGCCGAAGAGTAGCGTGTTGGTCGCCTCGCGGGGCTCGCAGGCGTCCAGCCGCGGCCGGAAGCACTGTTGCTCCCGGGCGGCCGGCCGCGGGGAGCGGTGGCCAAGCTGTCGTGACACGTCGCGGAGCCAACGGGGCGTCGGGTGCAAGGGTCGCCTCCTGGTGCTCCCGGTCGAGAGGTGGGGTGGGGAGCACGGCATCCCGAAATCGCGGGTGATGATTAGAACGCGCGCCGGGTCAGGAATCAAGGGGCCAGTTCGGAAAATCATCAAGAAAGTTGAAGATGTGTTCTTATGTTAAATTATATGTGCAATCATGGATTCGGGCCGGGCCGACACCGCCCCCTCTCCCCGTTGCGGGCCCCTACTTAAGACATTGAAATTCCGCGGCGAATGCGGACAAGAAATTTGAGTTTTTCCGATTTTTTTGCCGTGAATATGAGAGCGGGCGCGAAACGAGGCCATTCAGAGGGCCGTTCCGGAAACAGCTCCGGCCGACCCCGACCGGGCTTGGCTGTCAAGTCTCTGAAGAAGGCGGACGCCTATCCCTAGACGTCCGCCTAAGTTCCGACGAGGGCAGTTCTCAGAGCCGTCAATCCGGCGGTCGCCCGCGCGCCGGTCCGCGCTGGGCCTCAATGCCGCCCGGCCAGGGCGGACGCCCCATGGACGGCCTCCAGCACCTGCCGGTTCCGCAGCCGGGCGCTCTCCCCGCCCCGGCCCACCTCCGCCGTCAGCAGCCCCACCCCCGACACCTGCCACGCCGCCCCGTCGAACCACACCGTGCTCACCTTGTCCGACCGCAGCTTCGCCCCCGCCAGCACGTCCGGCAGGTAGCCCCGTCCCACCCACAGCAGCACCCCCAGCGCCGGCACGGCCAGCAGCCACAGGATCACGCCCGAGCCGGACGACAGCAGCGCCAGCACGCAACCGAACGTCGTCCCGCCCACCAGCGCCAGCGCTGTGAACTGCCCGGCCTTCTGCGCCGGGGTCACGATCTCTGCCGGCGGCGCTGACAGGGCGCGGGCCCAGCGGGCACCGAGGTAGCACACGAGCAGGGCGGCGGCGATCGTCAGCAGCCGCTGCACGAGCTGCCACAGCGCCGCCGCAGCCGTGCGGCTCATCGGCCAGTCGAACGCGTCGGCCGTGATCAGCAGGGCCAGCAGCAGGACCAGCCCATACACCCCCGCCCCGACCGCGTTGGCCACGCCCCGGTGCGACGTCGACCCGTTGCGGTACGCCGGCCCGGCCTGGGACGGGTCGTGCAGGGCGTCGGTCACCCGCCGCGACAACAGGCCGCCGACGGCCAGCACGGCCCCCAGCACGCCGGTCAGCGCCCAGCCGCGGACGATGACCAGCCGGATGATCTCGTTGATGTCCGGCCGGCCGTACTTGGCGGCCAGCCAGCCGCCGGCCGCGGCCCAGACGGTCAGCCGCACCAGCATGGTAACGACCCGCGTCGGCGTCAGGCCGCGGGCCGGCTCGACGCCCGGAGGTAGCGTGCTCGGCTGGCCGATGAGGCCGTCGAAACTCCAGGACCGCAGGGTGCGGCGGACGATGCCGCCGGCGATCAGCCCGCCGAGGAACGCCGCCAGCGCCAGGCCGCCGTCCCAGATGGCCGCCTTCGTCTCGGGGGTCGCCTCTTGCCACCAGGTTTGCGATTGCCACCAGGATTGCAGTTCGTTGAGCATGTCGGCCTCCGCGCGCCCGGACGGGAACCGGCGAATCATAAGTCCGCGAGTCGGAAGACGTAAGAGGGGGTCGCTCAAGCGTAGTTCACGGCCCGCCGAAGGCAAGGCGGTGACAGCGGGTGGGCGATCCGGGGGCAGTCGGCGCGTGGTCAGCTGGCAGGAAATCGTCTCGGACCGGTGGAAAATGGCTTCGGAACCCCGGCCTCGAAGACTCGACCGGGGCTTGAGTTCAGCGCCCTCCGGGCTGAAAATCGGGAATTGTAGGGTGGGGGGCGGG
>DASXAN010001125.1:0-4185 GCA_036406755.1 Gemmataceae bacterium | reverse complement strand
GAACGTCAGCCGGCGGAGCAGCCGGCGGTCGTCGAGCATGACGACGCCGGCGAAGAACGGCGGGGCGTTGGCGTCCACGGCGGCCATGTCCGCGGCAGACGGCGGGGCGGTGACCCGGCGGACGAAGCTGGCGAGGATGCGGTAGCCGGGCGAGTCGGGCTTGAGGACGTCGTTGCCGCCGTGGGTCAGCTCGCCGACGGCCTTGAGCAAGAGGCGGGACTGGTCCTTGTGGTGCGACCGGGCCATGCGGGCGAAGGCGTCGCGGTTGTGCCGCAGGGCCGCGTCCTGGGCAGGGCCGGTGACTTTCCGCGGGTCGTCGAGGAGGAACTTGCTGTCCTCGGCGTCGCCGCCCTTGGTGTGGCAGGTCAGGCAGGACGGGGCGCCGACCTTGGCCCAGACCTCGTCCTTGAAGAAGGCGTCCACGGCCACGGAGCAGGCCGGCCCGGCGTACGGCGGCTTGTCGTCGCCCCGGACGCCGACCGCGAGGGCCGCGGCGGCAATCAGGACGACGGCGAGACGGCGGGGGACAAGGGACATGGCGGGACTCGGACGGCGGGCGGGCGTCGGCCATTATGGCGTCGGTCGTCCGGGCGCACAACTTCAGCCTGCCGGCGCCCTTGAGGTGGGCAGAGACGGCGTTCCGGGCGCAAACCTCTTGCGGCCGGGCGAACCGTTTCGCGAGTTCGGCTCACGGCAGGTAGAGGCGGCCGGTGCCGATCAGGTTGTCCGCGTCGATCAGTCGGTCGAACAATGATTCAATGACCCGTTCGGCGTAACTTCGGTCGTTGGCGAAGCGGCTGCGGTCCGAGACGGTGAACACCGGCAGGCTCGCCGGCGTGTTGTCCCGGCGGATCGTCTCTTCGAGCGAGTCGGCCCCGCGGCGGTTCCTATTATCGGTCAGCAGGTAAAACCTCCGGGCCTGGCAGAAGTGCCAGGCGTCGCGGTCCGAAATGCCGGCCGCCAAGCCGGCGGCCGGAAAGTTGAGGAACCGGACGCCCAGGAGGTGGGCGACCGGTTGCCAGGCGTCCGATTCGGCCAGCGAGCGGATGTACCCGACGTAGCCGGTGAGCTGTTCATCGAGCAGGATCGTGAACACCGTCGGCTTCCGATGCTAGGCGTTCCGCCTCCCGGAGCAGGTAGGCCCGCCGGTCGTCCGGCGGCAGATGATCCAGCGGCGACGGCCGATGGTACTTTCGCCTCAGCTCGTCATGGTACGCCGCAATCTCGGCCTCGGCGGCCAACACTTCGGCGGTGTGGTCGAGATAATACCCGCGAAGCAAGCGAACCTCGTCCGGGCCGAGTTGGGGATACCACGCCAGAATTTCGGCATCGGCCTTTCCCGCTTTGAAGAACGGGAGCAAATCCTGCACGGTGATCTTACAGGTCGAGAGCTGCGGGCCGCTGCCGCGATCGACGACGGTCGGAGCGGTCGCGGGGCCTTCCTGATGTGGCGCGGCGTGTCCCATGATGGCATTTTACCCCACACCGGCGGCCGCCAACAGGCCGACCGGCTCCGCCGACGACCGTTAGCTGCTCGCCAGGATGTGCGCGATGTCGCCGTCCCGGCCACCGCCCCGCCCGGGAGCACAACGCCAAGCCGCGGCCGGCGGTCAGCGGAGCAGCAGCAGCAGCATGACGACCGGCGTCTTCGCCCGGATGGCGTGCCGCAGCCCCGGGGCCATGTGCACCCACGCCCCCGGGCCGACCTCTTTGACCTCATCCCCGAGCGTGACGGTCGCCTCGCCGGACAGGAAGTGCATCACCGCCGGGATCGAGGCGGCGTGCTCCGACAGCTCCTGGCCGGCCGCGAAGCCGAACAGGACCGCTTTGAGCTTCGCGTCCTGGAACAGCGTCCGGCTGAGCGTCCCGTCGGCCGGCGGCGCGACCTCCCGCGCCAGGTCCGCGAACACGACGAACGGCTGGTCCATGACCGTGCTCCTTTCACTTTGCGGCCGGGGGCGCCGCCGGGGCGAACAGGCCGCGGCCGACCTGGGTCGTCATCCCCACGAACACCCCCGCCCACGCCACCAGGGCCACGTGGACGAACACCCGCGGGACGACCAGCAGGAACGGCAGGTCCAGCGCCCGGGCGAGCAGGACGGTGGCCACCGTGTACATGCCCAGTGGGAAGACCATCGCCCAGTAGGCCGGGTGGTACGTGAGCGGGAACCGCTTGGCCACGTGCCGCCACTCGCCCAGGATCAACAGCAGCGGGATCCACCACGTCGCGGTCGCCCAGAAAAACAACGTGAACCCGATCAGGAACGGCCGCAGGTCGGCCAGCAGCGACCAGTCGCCCACCCGCAGGAGCAGCCGCACCCCGGCCAGCGTCGTGATCGCCACCGCCCCCATGTTGATCCAGTACGGCGGCGACAGGTCCCGGGCTTTGAGCGTCAGGAACGTAAACCGGTAGAAGATCAGGGCGATGACGAGCAAATAGAGCATGCACCCGAGCAGGAACAGGCACAGCATGCCGAACAGCACGGCCGGGGCGTGCGGCCCGAACCGCGGGGCCAGCAGGGTCCCCAGGACCGAAACCGACTGGGTGGACACGACCACCAACAGCCACGCCCCGTTGAGCCCCTCCTCCAGCGGCGGCTTCACCGGCAGGATGGTGACGCTGGTGAAGAACGTGTAAATGAGCACGACCCAGAGCACGGCCCCGAGCCACCACAGCGCCAGCGCGACCGCCGAGCTGACGGCCAGTAGCTCGTACTGCGTGCCCAACACGCAGGTGCCGGCCACCACGGTCAGGAACGCCGGCCCACTGGCGTGACTGGTCAGGTCGGCGGCGAGGGCGGCGGGATACATGACCAGGCGGGCCACGGTCAATGCCCACAGGGCGACGTAGAAGACGTTGTTGAGGACGAACAATGGCCACGCGACGGCCGGCATGTCCAGCAGCGCCGCGGCGATGGAGACGATGCCGGTCGCCATCACCAGGGCGAAGTAGCCGGGGTAGAGGGTGCGAATACCCTCCCGGACGGCCGCGGGCCGGCGGGGCACGTCGCCAGTGGTCGGGGCGGCGGTCACGGGGCCGGCGACTCCAGGGCGTACAGGTAGCGGAGTAACCCCAGGATCAGCAGGAAGCAGACGGCGCTGGCGGCCGCGGCCGGCCAGACGGTCGAGTCGTCGCCGCCGAGGTACGCCTCCATCGTGGCCGTCAACAGCCACAGCTGGAGTACGACCAGCACCAGCACGACGCAGAGCATGCCGTAGACGATCGTCATCCGCTGCTCGCGGGTGTGGATCCGCCTCATGCCTCGCCCTCCAGGCCGGTGGCGTAGACGACGCCGTCGTGGACCTCCAGGCTCACCCGCGGCAGCGGCCGCCGCGGCGGGCCGGCGACCGGCCGGCCGGTCGCCAGGTCGAAAAAGCCCTTGTGGCACGGGCAGGCGAGCCGGCCGCGGTCCATCTCCGGGACGACGGCACAGGACAGGTGCGTACACTTCTGGCTGTACGCCACCAGCGTCCGGTCATCCGGGCGGAGGAGCAGGCACGGGTCATCGGCCGTCGGGTAGTGGAACACCCGGGCGCCGCCGGCAGGGACCTGGTCGAGGCGGGCGACGGCCGCCGCGGCGGGCCGGCCGCGGAGCCGGTCCCGCAGGCTCTTGACCCCGATCCAGACCTGCCCGACGACGAACGCCAGGCTGGTCAGGCCGAGGAACTTGACGAAGTCGCGGCGGGCGACGTAGTGGTCCTGCGGCCAGTCGATCGGGAAGTCCTGCCGCCAGGCCGGCTGGTCGGCGGCCGTCCGGCCGTCCGGCGGGACGGACTCGTTGCGGGTGGGGGGTTCGTTCACGGCACGCCCTCCGGCTGGTACACCGCGTCATCCAGCAGGTTCAGCGGGACGCTGCGGGGGCTGGTCGTTTCGTTCATGGCCGCGGTCACGTCGAGCACCTGCACCGGGCTCGTTCGCGGCACCATCATGTTGACCTTCGTCGTGACCGTCTGATCGCCGAACCGGAAGCGGTTGGTCGGCCGGGACTGCGGCCGCAGCTGTTCGACCTGCTCCCGGGTGCCGTAGAACAGCGCCCCGCTGGGGCAGACGGTGGCGCACATCGGCTTCCTGCCCTCGGACGTGCGGTCGTAGCACATGTCGCATTTCATCATCAGCTCGAAATCGACGTTCATCTTGGGCACGCCGAACGGGCAGGCGAGCACGCAGTTGGAGCAGGCGATGCA
>DASXAN010001124.1:0-6177 GCA_036406755.1 Gemmataceae bacterium | reverse complement strand
GCCGTGGCTCCCGCATCGCCCCGCCGCCGTCCGGGGCCGCCCACTGGATCACGCGGAGCACCCGCTCCCACGAGTCGGCCCGGACCTCCTCCATGTTCGTCGACCTCCGGTGATAGACCCGGGCGACGCCCTCCGCCGGGTCGCCGGTCGGCACGACCAGGACGTGGACGTCCGGCCGGTCGTCGAGGAGGCGGCGGCAGGTGCCGTGGGGGTCCTCCCGGCCGGCCGCCCCGACGATCACGACGTCCGGCCGCCACCGCTGCTCCAGCCACAGGGATTCGAGTTCCGTGTACAGCTGCGTCCGCCAGTCCGTATCGGGCCCGCCGAGGCCGGTGTCCGGCGCGAGGTGCAGCGGCTTCACGTCGTAGTCGGGCGGGAGCAGGGCCCGCAGTAGGCCGGTCACGAACGGGTTGGTGGCCAGAAAAATCTTTGGCTTGGACACGCTCGGCCTCCCTCGCGGCGCGGGAGTGGGCACCCTACCCCCGGCGTCGGTGGCGGCACAATGGACCGAGGGGATCAAAAAAGATTCAGGCCGGCCGCGGGGCGGCCGGCCTGAGGCGGGGAAGGGAGTGGGGACGGGCGGCCGTCACCGCGACAGCCACTGCCGTTCGCGGGCGTACTGGACGGCGGCGTAGCGGCCCTCGACGGCCAGTTTCTCCAACAGGTTGTGGACGTGATTCTTGACCGTGTGCAGCGACAGGTTGAGCCGGGCGGCGATCTGCTTGTTGCTCAGGCCGTCGGCGATCATCCGCAGGATCTGCAGCTCCCGGCAGGTGAGCACGTCCGGGGCGGGGGCGGTTCCGTTCCCGTTCTGCTCCCGGGCGCGGGACAGGTCGGCCAGGCGGGCGAACAGGGCGCGGGCGATGCCGGGCGAGGAGAACGTCTCCCCCCGCAACGCCTGCTCGACGCGGGCCCGGAACTGGTCCAGCGAGTCGGTGTCGGGGACGTACCCGGCGGCGCCGGCTTCGACGCACGCCCAGACGACGTCCGGCGTCTCCTCCACCCCGAGGACCAGCACCTTCGTGTCCGGCGACTGCCGGTGGACCGCGGCCGTCAGGTCCAGGGCGCCCCGCGCCGGCAGCCGCCAGTCGGCCAGCACCAGGTCGGGCGGCTGCCGCCGCACCTGGTCCAGGGCGGCCGGGACGTCCCCGGCGACGGCGGCGCGGCGGCCGTCGGTCGCGAGCGCCGCGGCGAGGGACTCGCCGAAGAAGACTTGGTGGTGCACGACCAGGGCGTGGACGGGACCGGACATGGCGGACCCTCCTGTCGGCTCTGCCCGCGGCCGTCCTGACCGGGGCGGACTGTCCGGCCGTCACTTGCCTCCTTTCAAGTCTTGACGGGATCGATCACGGGCCGGGCCGCCCGACCGGGCCGCCACCATGACGGCCGGCCGGACCGGACCGAGAAACACGCGCGGGGTGGCGGGCCGGACCGCGTCACCGCCCCCCACCCCACTCGCGGGCCGCCGACAGGCAATCGCCCCGGTCGCCGGCGCGGTCCGCCGTCGCGGCGGTCGCCGCGCCGCCGACCGGCGGCAGGTCGCTGTTGGCCGGCCCGTTGATGACGCGGCCGTACGGGTCGAAGCGGGAGCCGTGGCACGGGCAGTCCCACGTCTTCTCGAAGTCGTTCCACCGCAGAATGCAGCCGAGGTGCCGGCAGACGGCCGAGTGCGCGTGCAGTGCCCCCTGCGAGTCCCGGTACACCGCCGCCTTGCCCAGCACGCCGGTGCGGAGGACGGCCCCGCTCCCGAGGGCGATCCGGGAGGGCGAGTCGCCGTCGCCGTCGGCCAGCCAGTCGGCGTACTGTCCGGCGACGTTGGCGTTCTCCCGCGTGTACTCCCCGGCCGCCCCGACCCGCCTCCGGGCCGGGTCGTACAGCTCGGCCCACGGGTTGTCCCGGCCGAGGATCAGGTCGGTGAGCAGCAGGCCGGCGATCGTACCGTGCGTCATCCCCATGCCCGAGTCGCCGGTGGCGACGTAGACGTTGGCCGCGTCCAGCGGGTTGCGGCCGATGAACGCCAGCCCGTCGATCGGCTCCAGGACCTGGCCGGACCAGCGGTACGCCACCTCCCCCGCCCGCGGGAACCGCTCGCGGGCCCACGCCTCGAGCCGGTCGTACCGGTCCGCCTGGTCGGTCGCCTGACCGGTCCGGTGGTCCTCGCCGCCGACGATCAGCACGGCGTCGCCGTCGCCCGCCGGGGGCGTGTACAGGCGGACGTAGTGGTACGGGTCGGCCGTGTCCCAGTACAGGGCGGTGCGGACGCCGCCCCGCGGCACGCGGAGGCCGATCACGTACGTCAGGTACGGCCCCTGTTTGGTGTGAATGACCAGCCGGTCGTTCACGGGGGAGTTCGTGGCGACGACCACGCTCCCGGCGGAGACGGTCGGGCCGGCCGCGGTTTCGACCCGCGCGTCCGACCCGCCCCGGACCGCGGTCGCCCGCGTCCCGGCAAACAGCCCGCCCCCGGCCCGCCGGACGGCTTGCGCCAACCCGGCGACGTACTTCAACGGGTGCAGTTGTGCTTGGCGCGGAAATTTGAGGCACGGGCCGGTGTCGAAGTCGTCCAGCGGGGCCCGCGGGACGAAATCGACGTCGCCCAGGCCCGCGCGGCGGGCCGCGGCGAGCTCGCGGTCCAGGACGTCCCGGGGTTCGTCCGGGGCCGTGAACAGGTATCCGTCCAGCCGCTCGAAGGCGCAGTCGATCTCTTCCGCGGCGACGATCGACTCGATCCGGTCGATCGCGGCCGTGTGGCTGTCGGCGGCCAGGCGGGCGCCCCGTCCGCCGTGGATGCGCTCGATCTCCGTGTAGCGGTCGTCGATGGCGTTGGAGAGGTGGGCCGTGGTCCGGCGGGTCTGCGCGCCGCCGACGTCGTCGGCGTCCAGCACGACGACGGACAGCCCGTTCCGGGCCAGCAGGTACGTGGTCGTCAACCCGGCGACGCCGGCGCCGACGACGCAGGCGTCGGCGGCGACGTCCCGGGTGAGCGGCGGGAAGTCGGGGACGGAGGCCGTGGCCATCCAGAGTGACGTCGTTCGGCCGGTCGTGGACACACCCGCTCTCCGTGCCGCCGCCCCGGCGACCGGGCGGCGGCCGTGAGCCTTTGGATTCAATTTGGACTCAGGTGGGACTAGGCCCCGACCGCCCCGTGCGGCGAACGCGTCGCCGCGACCCTGGGCACGTCGGAACTCCGCACACCACCAAGCCACAATCCGCGGCGAACCGGACGCTTTTTCTGAAAAACCTTTGACTCGCACCACGGGGCCGGTGACAATTCGCCTGCCGCAGCTACGCCCAGCCGTCCGGCACTTCTGCCCAGGAAGACGTCATGGGGGCCATCCTTCCCGCGCCCGGTTCCGCCAGCGTCGAGCAGTTGCTGCGGGACGCCCGTGCCGGGTCGTCCGACGCGCTGGGTAAGCTGCTCGACGCCTTCCGCCGCTACCTGTTGGCCGTCTGCGACGGCGCCGTCCCGAACGACCTGCAACCGAAGGGCGGGGCCTCCGACCTGGTGCAAGACACCTTTCTGGAGGCCCACCAGGCGTTCCCCCGGTTCACGGGAAACTCCCGGGAAGAGTTGTGCGCCTGGCTGCGGAAGATCCTGGTGCGGAACCTGGCGAACTTCCGGCACCGCTACCGGGCCGTCGCCAAGCGGCAGGCGATCCGCGAAGTCCGCCTCGACGACAGCCGCACCGGCGGGCCGCTGCGGCGGCGGCTGACGGCCGAGCACGCCTCGCCCGTCGCCGAGGCGATCCGCCATGAGCAATCCACCCAGATCCAGGTGGCGGTGATGAGCCTGCCCGGGCCGTACCGGGACGTGGTGGTGCTGCGGTCGCGGGATCGGCTGTCGTTCGACGCGATCGGCGTGCGGATGGGCTGTTCGGCCGAGGCGGCCCGGAAGTTGTGGATGCGGGCGACGCAGCAGGTCGCCGCCCGACTCAAGCACGACGGCCACCCCGACCGCCCGGCGTGACGGCGGGGCGCTAGCCGTCGCCCAGTTCGACGGACCAGAGTCTGGTCGCGCCGCGGCGGTCGCCCTCGGCCAGGACCAGCAGCTTGCGGCCGTCGGGGTGGACGAGGAACTGTTTGACGAACCCGCCCGCGCCTCGCCCGCCCAGCAGGTTGTGCTCCTTGAGCTTGATCCCCTTGGCGGTGAAGACGATCAACTGGCTCTCGTGGTTCTGGCCGTACAGCAGCCCCGACGGCAGGTCGTAGCCGACGGCGGTCGGGTACGCACCCTGGTGCAGCGTCAGCACCGACTTCTTCAGGGCGTCGGCCCGGTACAGGTAGGTGATGTAACTGCCCCGCTCTTCCCCCTCGACGTTATAATTGCCGCCCCCGCACGGGGCGCAGACGAACTGGCCGTCCGGGCTGAGGCACAGACCTTCGAACCGCCCCTGGATCAGTCGCGGCGACTGCTCCTCGAACCGGACCGTCGGGCCGCTCACGGCGAACCGGCAGACGGCCTCCCAACTCGTGGTGAACAGCCGCCGGCCGTCGGCCGAGAGCACGAGGTGGTCGAACCCGACGAGCGGCTTGCGGAAGTCGGCGGCCTGGTACTGCTTGACGATCTCGCCGGTCTTCAGGTCGATCACGCTCAGCAGCGCCCGGACCGGGTCGGTTTCGGCCGCGTAGGCGTACCGCGACCCGGGCGACGAGACGGCCCGCTTGGCCTTGGCGATCGGCGCCTTGCGGACCGGCTTGAGCGTCACTGGGTCGAGCACCCGCAGCTCCTGGTCGTCCGGCACCGTGACGACGACGCCCTCGGCCGACAGGCTCAGCCACGAGCACTTCCGGCCTGTGTCACAGGACGCCTGCTCGGTGAACGTCCCGTACTCGATGCGGCGGACGACGCCGCTGCCGTCGAGGTGGTAGAACGACCGGCCGTCGGCCGACCAGCACAGGCACGCCGGGGCGGCGCCGGATCCGATCGACACCTCCTTGACGGCGAGGTCGCCGATGGCCTTGGCGGGGGTAGCAACAATCGGTGCCGCCGGCTTGGCCGCGTCCGGGTCCGCCGGTGCCTTCGCGGTCGCGTCGGCGGAGTCGGTCGCGGTGATCGTGTGCGGGCGGCCCGGCTGCAGGTAGACGACGTCGTTGGCGCCGTTGGTGATCACCGGCTGCACGGTACAGCGGACCGACGGCTTGCCGTTCAGTTTCACGGCGAACGTGCCGGTCGCCGTCTGGCCGTCGATCTTCAAGTTCAACGTCTCGGCGCCGGGCAGGGGCGGCCAGTGGCCGTCGGCGTCCGCCTTCAGCGGCGGCGGGGGCCGGTCCCCCGTCACGTACCGGACGGCCGCCTTGCCGACCTTGTTGAGCGGGTCGATCAGCTTGACCTGGACCCGGACCTCGGCGACGCCGTCGGCGACCTTGACCGTCGAGACGCTGACCCCGGACACCCGGCCGTTGAGCATCTTCGTTAGCTCGGCCGGCGGGATGGCCAGCCCGATGTGGGTGCCACGGAGCTTGGCGACCGCGACGCCGATCAGCCGGCCCTTGCCGTCCACGACCGGCCCGCCGCTGTTGCCCGGGTTCAGGTCGCCGTCGATCTGGACGACCTTCTGTTCGCCGCGGTCGTCCTCACGGACGCTGGAGATGCTGCCCTTGCCGACCGTGATCGCCGGGTGGCCGCGGCTGGTGGACAGCGCCTCGCCGAACGGGAACCCGAACACGTACACCGGCAGCGTTTCCACCAGCTCGACCTTGGCGGCCAGGTCGATCGGCTTGGGCAGGTCCTTGACGTTGCGCACCCGGAGGATGGCCAGGTCGCGGAACGGGTCCGCCGCCACCACCTCCGCCTTGAGGACGGTCTCCGTCTTGCGGCCGCTGTTGAACACCACCTCGATCACCGGTCGCAGCACCCGCGCCGGCCGGCCCCGCTGCGTCGGCAGGGTCGGCGGCGTTACCACGTGCTCGTTCGTGACGATGAGACCGAAATCGTCCTTGACCAGCATGAGGAACCCGGAGCCGCTCATCTCCAGCGGGCCGGCCTGGACCTTGACGAACACCGTCGCCGCCTTGATGTCGTTGAGGACCGCGACGGGCAACTGCTCCTGGGCGCGCAACGCCGGAGCGGAGATGAGTACGCACCCGAGGGCGATTGCAAGGCGGGACATGCGGCGACCTCCGAGCGGGACGGCGTCAGGCCAGGATTCTCGCCGATGCCGGCCGCGCGTTCAAGGC
>DASXAN010001123.1:0-3152 GCA_036406755.1 Gemmataceae bacterium | reverse complement strand
GCCGGCGACGACGTGCTCGTCGGCGGCACCGGCGACGACTACCTCGACGCCGGGGCCGGCAACGACTACCTGTACGGCACCGCCGGCAACGACAAGCTGGTCGGCGGGGCCGGCAACGACATCCTCGACGGCGACATCGGCAACGACTACCTCGACGGCGGGGTCGGGGACGACTGGGTCATCGGCGGGGCCGGCAACGACACCCTGTACGGCGGGGCCGGCAACGACCACCTCGACTGCGGCCTGGGCAACGACACGTTCGACGGCGGCGACGGGTTCAACGTCTACAAGAACGACTTCAGCGACCTGAACATCAAGGCGGTCAGGGCCAACGCCGACGACGTCGTCCAGGGCAAGTCCGGCACGTGCGTACTGCTCGCGTCGCTGGCGGCCGTCACCAACGACGGCGTCAACCTGGCCGCCCGCATCCAGAAGGTCGGGACCAACCAGTACTCCGTCCCGCTCTACCGCCCCGGCACCGGGTGGGTGAAGCAGACCGTCTACTTCGACGGCACCTGGACGGACAACGACCCGATGGTCGCCAACCCGGCCGACGCCTGGGTGCTCATCTACCAGCGGGCGTTCCTGCAGGAGATGGGGGTGCAGTGGACCGACCCGAACGCGAACGCCTGGGCGGCCAAGTACGGCGACGAGTACCAGCGGGCCGACGCCGGCCTGGTGACGCTGACTGGCAACGCCAAGTGGCGGGACGGGACCAACGGCCTGACGGCGTCCGACCGGTCGGCCCTGCAGGCGGCCGTGGCCGGCAGGCACCCGGCCATCGCGCTGACCAAGAACACCGACCTGTCGCGGTACGGGCTGGTCGAGGACCACGCGTACACGGTCCTGGCCGTGACCGCCACGTCGGTGAAACTCCGCAACCCGTGGGGCAGTGACGGCCCGCGGACGCAGGGGGCCGACGACGGCATCATCACTCTCAGCTGGGACGTGTTCAGCCGGGTGATGCAGGGCTTCTGCGTCGCGTAATCAATCCGACCTGCGTCCGGGGCGGTGCGGCCGTGTCGTGCGGTCGTGCCGCCCTCAATCGTTTTGGTATCCTGAACCGCATGCCACGGACCACGGTGCGCATCGGCAACGGCTGCGGGTTCTGGGGGGATAACCTGGACGCGCCGGTCGAGCTCGCTTGCCGCGCCCATCTGGATTACCTCACCCTCGAGTACCTGGCCGAACTGACCATGTCCATCCTGGCGGTCCAGCGGACCAAGGACCCGCAGGCCGGCTTCGCCACCGACTTCCTCGACGTCCTCGAACGGCTCGGCCCCCAGCTGCTTGCGCAGCCGAATCTGAGAATCGTCACCAACGCCGGCGGCATGAACCCGGCCGGGTGTGCGGCCAAGGCACGAGCGATTCTTGAGAAAAACCGCCTGGAAAACCGCACGATCGCCGTCGTCACCGGCGACGACCTGTTGCCGCGACTGGACGAGCTAGCCGCCGCCGGTCACGCACTGGCCCACCTCGACACCGGCGAGCCGCTCGCGGCCGTGCGTGACCGCGTCGTCAGCGCCAACGCCTACCTCGGCAGCCGGCCGATCGCCGAGGCGCTGCGGCTCGGGGCGTCGGTCGTCATCACCGGCCGGGTGGCGGACGCGGCGTTGACGGTCGGCCCGGCGGCGTTCGAGCACGGCTGGGCCTGGGACGACTGGGACCGCCTCGCCGGCGCGACGGTCGCCGGCCACCTGATCGAGTGCGGTGCCCAGGCCACCGGCGGGCTGTGGTGCAACTGGACCGAGGCCCCCGACCTGGCGAACGTCGGCTACCCGATCGCGGAGGTGGACGCGGACGGGATGTGCCGGATCACCAAGCCGGCCGGCACCGGCGGGGCGGTCAACGTCGAGACGGTGAGCGAGCAGCTTATGTACGAAGTCGGCGATCCGGCCGCGTACCTGACGCCGGACGTCGTCGCCGACTTCACGAGCGTCGCCCTGCGCGACCGCGGCGGCGACGTGGTCGAGGTGACGAACCCACGGGGCAAGCCGGCGACGGACAGTTACAAGGTCTCGATCGCCTACCGGGACGGCTACGCTTCGGCCGGGACGCTGGTGATCTTCGGCCCAGACGCGCCGGCGAAGGCCCGGTGGGCCGGGGCGATGATCCTGGACCGGCTCAAACGGGCCGGCTACGAGTACGCCCACTCCAACGTCGAGGCGCTCGGGGCGGGCGACTGCGTGCCGGGCGTGGTGCCTGGAAACAAACCCCAAATCCCAAGCACCAAATCCCAAGACGGCACTTTGGGATTTGGTGCTTGGGACTTGGGGTTTCCCCCAGAGGTGGTCCTGCGGGTGGCGGTGCGGGACCCACGGCGATCGGCCCTGGAGCGGTTCACGAAGGAGTTCGCCCCGCTGGTGACGAGCGGCCCGCCGGGGACGACGGGGTACACGACGGGCCGGCCGCCGGTGCGCGAGGTGTTCGCGTACTGGCCGGCGCTGGTGGCGAAGGCGGCGGTGACGGCGGACGTGCGGCTTGTTTAGAGCGAGAATGGGCGAAGTCATGTCGTTCATGTTCGAGGTCTACTACCGGTCGCCGGTCGATCCCCGGAAGGAAGCGAAATTGACGGAGCAGGTGGCCAGCCTCGGCGGCCAACTGACCTGCCACGAACCCCCGGATGACAATTATTGGGCCGTCGTCTTGACATATGAGTTTGACGACTGGGATCAGGCCGAAGCCGCGGCCGGGGTCTTACGCACGCAAGGCGAGCATGTTGAGGGGCCTATGGACTATGGTGACTGACTCAACCCTCTTGTGAGAGACCATGACCACCCCCCTCTCCGCCATCGCCCACGGCCGCAGCGGCGACAAGGGCAACCACGCCAACGTCGCCGTCATCGCCTACACCCCGGCCGGGTTCGCCTGGCTCCGCCAGCACCTCACCGCCGACCGCGTCCGTGATTACTTCGCCCCGCTCGGGCCGTCGAAGGTCGAGCGGTTCGAGGCCGCGAACCTGCTCGCCCTCAACTTCCTGTTGCACGACGTCCTCGCCGGCGGCGCCAGCCGGTCGCTTCGCAGCGACACCCAGGGCAAGACCCTCGCCCTGGCCCTGCTCCAGATGCCGGTCGAGCTGCCGGCCGACCACGCCGCCATGCTCCGTCCAGCCGTGAGATCATCGCCATGACCGCCGACCTCGTCCGCTACGA
>DASXAN010001122.1:0-2068 GCA_036406755.1 Gemmataceae bacterium | reverse complement strand
CCGCCTGTTCGCCCGCAACTACCGCCGGCCCGTCCTCGTCACCTGCACCGACGGCGTCGGCACCAAGCTGAAAGTGGCAACTCTGGCCAACAAACACGACACGGTCGGCATCGATCTGGTCGCCATGTCGGTCAACGACTGCCTGTGCACCGGCGGCGAGCCCCTGGTATTCCTCGACTACGTCGCCATGCCCAAGGACGACCCGGCCCTGACCCGCGACATCGTCAAGGGGATCAGCGACGGCTGTATCGAGGCCGACTGCGCCCTGACCGGCGGCGAGACGGCCATCCTGCCGGACGTGTACCGGCCGGGCGACTACGACCTGGCCGGGTTCTGCGTCGGCATCGTCGAGAAGGACCACATCATCAACGGCAAGGCGATCCAGGTCGGCGACGTGGTCCTCGGCCTGGCCAGCTCCGGGCTGCATTCCAACGGCTACAGCCTGGCCCGCAAGATCGTCTTCGACGTGGCCGGACTAAAGGTGACCGACTTTGTGCCCGAGCTGGGCCGCACAGTCGGCGACGAGCTGCTCGAACCGACCCGCATCTACGTCCGACCGGTCAAGCATATTCTCGACCACTACCCGGTGAAGCGGCGGGTGGTACGAGGGCTGGCCCACATCACCGGCGGCGGGCTGGTGGACAACCTGCCCCGCATCCTGCCACCGGGCCGGCGGGCGTTCCTCAAGCGGGGCAGTTGGCCGGCCCCGCCGGTGTTCGGCTGGCTGCAGCGGCTCGGCAACGTGCCGCAGGCGGAGATGGACCGCGTCTTCAATTGCGGCATCGGGTTTGTGATGGTGGTCCGCCCGTACTTCGCCGAGAGCATCCGCAAGCAACTCGCCGAGGATCGCGTCCCGGCGCACGTCATCGGGGAAATCCGCGCCGGGGCACCGGGCGTCGAGTGGGAATAGGTTAGCCGCGACGCGGAGGCTTTGCGGAGCGGAGCGCGGGACGGCCCCGCGCTCCGCTCCGCTGCCGCTCCGCGTCGCGGCTAACCCCGCCGAACTTGCCTACCCCCCCGCGCGTAATAGCATAAGAGCCGTCATAACCGGCACGATCGGCGCGACCGGACCCCGGTCCGCGAGGGGCGTTCCCGCATGATCCAGGTCGAGCACCTGAGCAAGGATTACGGCCCGATCAGGGCCGTCGATGACATCAGCTTTCAGGTCGGCCGCGGCGAAATCGTCGGCTTCCTCGGCCCCAACGGCGCCGGCAAGTCCACCACCCTCCGCATCCTCACCAGCTACCTGCCCGCCACCCGCGGCGTCGCCCGGGTGGCCGGCCACG
Organism: Gemmataceae bacterium; assembly: GCA_036406755.1. GTDB lineage: Bacteria > Planctomycetota > Planctomycetia > Gemmatales > Gemmataceae > DASXAN01. The sequence continues at coordinate 782 of DASXAN010001122.1, read as the reverse complement.
ACGTCATGACCGAGTCGATGCGGGTCCGCGAGCACATCGGCTACCTGCCCCAGAGCGTTCCCATCTACCCCGAAATGCGGGTGGACGAGTACCTCCAGTTCCGGGCCAAACTCAAGGGCGTGGACCGCCCGACCCGCACCAAACGGATCGAGTACTGCCTGGACCGCTGCCGCATCCGCGAAGTCCGCCGCCGGCTGGTCGGGACGCTGTCCAACGGCTACCGCCAGCGGGTCGGCCTGGCCGACGCCCTGCTCGCCGACCCGCCGCTGCTGATCCTCGACGAGCCGACCTCCGGCCTGGACCCGCTGCAAATCCGCGAGACGCTGGCCACCATCCGCGAACTCGCCGGCGACCACACGGTGCTGCTCTCGACCCACATCCTCTCGGAGGTCGAGGCCGTCTGCCAGCGGGTCATCATCATCAGCCGCGGGCGGATCGGGCTGGACTCGGAGCTGGCCCGGCTCGGGGACGACTCGGCCGTCATCACCCTGGAGGCCCGCGGCCCGGCCGACCAGATCGCCAACGTGCTGCGGCAGGTGGACGGGGTGCGGAAGGTGGTCCACCAACCGACCGGGGACGGGCTGAGCAGCTTCGAGGTCCGCACGGCCGAGAACGCCGACGTGCGGGAGCAGATCTTCCAGCGGATCGCCCAACACCAGGGCTGGACACTCCGCCGCCTGGACCTCCGCCGCCGCAAGCTGGAGGACCACTTCGTCGAGGTGGTGCTCCGCGAGGACCCGGCGGCACAGGCGGCCCGGGTGGCGTGACCGCGGTTAGCCGCG